>JACRAA010000196.1 GCA_016213595.1 Actinomycetota bacterium
CCAGTACTCGTCGGGCTCGTACCTCGAGGACCAGGACTACTGGCGCGTCTCGGGCATCTTCCGCTCGGTCTCGCTGGTCGCGGTGCCCGAGGGCGGCGTACGCGATGTGTTCGTGCACGCCTCGTACGCATCGGGCACCGGAACACTGACCGTTGACGTCGACCCGCCGACCGCACGGCTGACTGTGCCCGAGCTCGGGATCACCGACGCCGACCCGGCTGCTTCCTGGAGCGGGCCGGTCGAGCCCTGGTCCGCCGAGTCGCCGCGGCTGTACGAGGGGTCCGTCTCCACACCCACGGAGACGGTCCGGTTGCGGATCGGCTTCCGTACGGTCGAGATCGTCGGGTCCGAGATCCTGCTCAACGGCCTCCCCATCCTGTTCAACGGGGTGAACCGCCATGAGTGGCACCCGGAGACCGGGCGCGCGCTGTCGTGGGACACGATCCGCGACGAGCTGCGCCTCATGAAGCGCTACAACATCAACGCCATCCGTACGTCGCACTATCCGCCGGATCCCCGGATGCTCGACCTCGCCGACGAGCTCGGCTTCCTCGTCATCGACGAGTGCGACCTCGAGACGCACGGCTTCCAGCTGCTCGCCTGGCAGGGGCTCCCCACCGACGACCCGCGCTTCGAGCCGGCGCTCCTGGACCGGATCGCGCGGATGGTCGAGCGGGACAAGAACCACGCCTGCATCGTGGGCTGGTCCCTGGGGAACGAGTCGCACACCGGCTCGGGACTCGCCGCGATGGCGGCCTGGGTCAAGGGCCGCGACCGGTCGCGGTTCCTGCACTACGAGGGCGACCAGGACCTGGCGTACACCGACGTGTGGTCGCAGATGTACACGGCCCTCGACGAGGTGGAGCGGATCGGCCGCGGCGAGGAGGCTGCACTGGCGGACAAGGCGCTCGACGCGCACCGTCGGGAGGCCCCTTACCTGCTCTGTGAGTACGCGCATGCCATGGGCAACGGCCCCGGCGAGGTCGCCGACTACCAGCGGCTGTTCGAGACCTACCCGCGGCTCCAGGGCGGATTCGTCTGGGAGTGGCTGGACCACGGCATCCGGCAGGTGCGCGACGGGGTCGACTACTACGCGTACGGCGGCGACTTCGACGAGCCCGACCACGACCGCAACTTCATCATCGACGGCCTGGTCTTCCCCGACCGTACGCCTTCGCCAGGCCTGGTCGAGTACGCGGCCGTCATCGCGCCCGTACGGATCAGCATCGGTGACGCGGTCACCATCCAGAACAGGCGCCGGTGCTCCGGCCTGTCGGACCTCGTCTTCACCTGGTCGACCACCGATGGCGGGTCGGGGACACTCGCCCTACCGCCCGTCGGGGCGGGCGAGTCAGTGACGGTGCACATCCCGGCCCTGCCCGCCTGTACCGGCGAGCGGTGGCTCACCGTCTCGGCCCGGCTCGCCGCGGACACCGCGTGGGCGAGCGCCGGGCACGAGGTGGCGAGCGGCCAGGGGCAGCTCCAGACGGCGTTCACCGCGCTGCTTGCCGAGCCGCTGCCGGTGGAGCCGGACGGCTCGGGGCACTGCATCGGGGACGCACTGTTCGACCGGCGCGGGCGCCTCGTCGAGGTTGCCGGAGTCCCCGTCGTCGGACCGCTGCTGGACGTGTACCGGGCACCCATCGACAACGAGCTCTACCGGTTCGGCGACCCCGCCGGACAGGGCGTGGAGTGGCGCCGCTTCGGGCTGCACCGGCCGGTACGCACGACCATCGCCGTCGAAGCCGGCGCCGACACGCTGACGGTCGTGACCCATGAGGGGCCGACGGGATGGAGCCACCTGTACGAGCTGACGTGGGTCTGGACGGCCACAGAGGCAGGGCTCCACCTCGACCTCAGCGCGACGCCCCAGGGCTTCTGGCCCTCCCCTGTGCCCCGGCTCGGCATGACGCTCGGCCTGCCCACCAGCGTCACGGGCATGACCTGGTTCGGGTCGGGCCCGGGAGAGGCGTACGTCGACTCGCATGACGGCGTCCGGATCGGGACCTGGACGGCCGCCCTCGACGAGCTGCAGACGCCGTACGTGCGGCCACAGGAGAACGGCCGACGTGCGGACGTCCGGTGGGCCCAGCTCACGGGCGGGCCACTGCTCACGTTCGACGAGCCTGTCGCCGTGACGCTGCGCCCGTGGACCTCGGTCGCGCTCGACGAAGCGGCGCACACCGTCGACCTCGAGCCGGACGACCAGGTCTGGCTCACCGTCGACGTCGCGCAGCATGCGCTCGGCACCGCAGCGTGCGGTCCCCTGCCCCAGGCGAAGAACGTGCTGTCGGCGCGACCCTTCCGGATCGGGGTGACCTTCTCCCGGGGCTGACCGTCAAGGGGACCCTCTCGCATTTGTCGGAGGCGGCAGGTAGACCTGTGTCATGAGCAGTCACCCCCTTCACTGTCAGTTCGTCCCTCCGTGGCTCCTCGAGCAGATCGCGAGCAGCGGCCCCCGGGCGATGACGGTCGACCCGCTGACGGAAGCTGTCGCCGAGACGCTCCGGACCGACGCCGAGATCCGAGCGGCTCGTGTGGCGTCCGCGAGACGTCCGCCGCGTGCGGTCACAGCCGCCTGGGCCGTCTACACCGCGGCGGCGACCCAGAACCTTCCTGGGAAGCTCGTCCGCACGGCCGCCGACCCCGTGAGCAGCGACGTGGCGGTCAACGAGGCCGCCACGGGAGGGCAGGCAGCGCTCGACCTGTTCAGCCAGGTGTACGGCAGAAGGTCGTACGACGACGCCGGCGCCGAGGTGATCATGTCGGTGCACTACGGACAGCGCTACGACAACGCGTTCTGGAACGGCACCCAGCTCGTCTTCGGCGACGGTGACGGACAGATCTTCGACCGCTTCACCAAGCCGGTGGACGTGCTCGCCCACGAGCTCAGCCATGCGGTGACCGAGCACACTGCCGGGCTGGTCTACTCAGGCGAGCCGGGAGCACTCAACGAGTCGATGTCCGACGTGTTCGGCATCTGTGCCAAGCAGCGGCTCCTGGGGCAGACGGCCGAGCAGGCCGACTGGCTCATCGGCGAGGGCATCTTCCTGCCCCACGTCCAGGCCCGCGCCCTGCGCGACATGGCGAACCCGGGGACTGCGTACGACGACCCGCGGCTCGGCAAGGACCCGCAGGTGGGGTCGTACAAGGACTTCGTCCACACGACCAGCGACAACGGCGGCGTGCACATCAACAGCGGGATTCCGAACCGTGCCTTCCAGCTCGCGGCGACCGCTATCGGAGGAATCTCCGCCGAGGGCGCAGGCAGGATCTGGTACGCAGCGCTCACGGGCAACCGCGTCGGGCCGAACACCGACTTCGCCGGCTTCGCCGCCGCAACCGTGGCCGCCGCAGGTCAGAACACCGATGCCGTCCGGACGGCCTGGACGACAGTGGGTGTGACCCCCGGCGGCTCGACGCCGGCCCACGGGTCCGGCGGCACGAACCCGGCAGGGAGCAGTGTGGCGGTACGGCGTACGGGCGGGTTCGCAGGCATCACACGTACCGGCGAGCTGGACCTCGACAGCGACGACCCCCGCGTCGGCGACGTGCGCCACCTCGTGGAGCGGACGGACTTCAGGTCGCTGAGCCAGCGCCCGCCCATGCCGGACGCCTTCTCCTACACGTTCTGCCTGCCGGACGAGAGCGAGGTCACCGTGGCCGAGAACCAGCTCACCCACGACCTGCGTCGGCTGGTCGAGCTCCTTCTGGACGAGGGCTAGCTGACGAGTTCTGTCCCCGCTGGGGGTCGATCTGCCGTCGGGGGGAGCCGCACCCGGACCCGGCCCGCAACTCATGGCGTCCTCACAGGGAGAGCACAGTGCCGCCCGGCTGCCTCATGGGGAGCCCGTGAGACCATGAAGAGCGGCTGTGAACGCTGAAGACACGCAGCGCAGGTCGTGACACGGAGAAAGAGGGCGTGCAATGCGTCGGTGGCGGACAAGGACGATCGCGATCGTTGCGGCTGTCGCACTCATCGTTGTCGCAGCGGGCGGGATCCTGGTGTGGCGACTGTCTCGTCCCGCTGCAGCGTCGTCCGCCGCGACGACCACGACGACGGTCAAGGCGACGAAGACGACCCAGCGCACAAGCGTGTCCGCCACGGGGACGCTGTCGCCGCAGAACCAGGCCTACCTCAACTTCCCGGCCGGGGGGACCGTGTCGACCGTCAACGTGACGCTCGGCCAGAGCGTCGTGGCGGGTCAGGTCCTCGCGACCGAGGACACGACCACACTGGCCTCCGTAGTCACCTCGGCACAGGCTGCTGTCGACTCAGCCCAGTCCAGCCTCGACACCCTCGACTCCTCGAGCTCTGCGACATCCGCCCAGATCGAAGCGGCCAAGGCACAGCTCGCCGCCGCCCAGGCCAAGCTGACGACAGCCAAGAACGACCTCGCCGGCGCGACGATGACAGCGCCCTTCGCGGGAGTCGTCGCGCAGGTGAACCTCACCCCGAACAGCAAGGTCAACGGAACGACCTCCACGACCACGGGTCCCGGCACGACGACCACAATCTCGTCGACCACGTCGGCGGCCGCGCAGATCGTCGTCGTGGACACCCGCACCTGGCTCGTGAACAGTACGGTGGGCATGGCCGACCTCGCCAGCCTCAAGCAGGGGCTCACCTGCACAGTGACACCGACGGGTTCGACAACGAGCCTGGCGGGCACCCTGACCAGCATCGGCATCGTCGGTACGACGACCGCTGGCACCACCTCGTACCCCGTCATCGTCACCCTCGCCGGGAACCCGACCGGGCTGTACATCGGGGGCTCGGCCGACGTCTCCATCGTCGTGAGCGAGGTCACCGTCCTCACCGTGCCGACGGCCGCCGTCCAGCAGGAGAACGGCCAGACGTACGTGACGGTCGTGGCCAACGGGGTGCACACGAAGACGAACGTCACCGTGGGCCGCACCTTCGGGGCACGTACAGAGATCACCGCTGGGCTCGCCGAGAACGACGAGGTCCTCGTGACGACGCAGGTCTCCGCGAGCGGGACGAGCAGCCGGCAGGGGTACGGTGGCCGCTCGGGCTTCCCCTCCGGCTCCCGTCCGAGCGGTTTCGGGGCAGGCGGCGCCAACGGGGCTGCCCCGTCGAACCTGCCGACCTCCCGAGCGAGCTGAGCCATGCCGATGATCGTCGAGCTCTCCGGGGTTCACAAGACGTACAAGACGGGCAGCATCACGTTCGAAGCGCTGCGCGGGGTCAGCCTCGAGGTCCAGGAGAATGAGTACATCGCGATCACCGGGCCCTCGGGTTCCGGCAAGTCCACGCTCATGAACATCCTCGGCTGCCTCGACATCCCGACCGCCGGCACGTACCTCCTGGGCGGCGAGGACGTGAGCACGATGAGCGAGAAGGAGCTCGCCGTCGTACGGAACAAGCGCATCGGCTTCGTCTTCCAGCAGTTCAACCTGCTGCGTTCCATGACGGCGCAGCGCAACGTCGAGCTCCCCCTCATGTACGCCGGCGTCCACGCCAAGGAGCGGCACACCCTCGCCCGTGAGGCGCTGGAACGCGTGGGGCTGGGAGACCGTACGCACCATCGTCCGGGCGAGCTGTCCGGCGGCCAGCAGCAACGGGCCTGCATCGCGCGGGCCCTGGTGACGAACCCCGACATCATCCTCGCCGACGAGCCGACCGGGAACCTCGACTCCGTCTCGACGCATGAAGTGCTCCGGCTCCTCCACGAGCTCCATGACCAGGGACGCACGATCATTCTGATCACCCACGAGCACGACGTGGCGCTGGAGTCGCAGCGCCAGGTGCAGATCTACGACGGCCTTCTCACCGAAGGGCTTCCCGTATGACGTTCCTGGAGACCGTACGGACGGCGTTCACAGCCGTCATGGGGCGCAAGATGCGCTCGGCCCTGACGATGCTCGGCATCCTCATTGGCATCGCGTCCGTCATGCTGACCATCGGCCTCGGCCAGGGCGCGCAGCAGCAGATCACGAGCCAGATCAACAAGCTCGGCTCGAACCTCATCATCGTCAGCTCCGGTGCGAACTCCGGCCTGACCGTCGCGAACGCGAACTCGGGCACGAACAACAACCGCACGCGCTTCACCACGCCGCTCACGCTCAACGACGCAGCGGCGCTCGCTGACAAGAACACCTGCCCCGACATCCTGCGCGTCGCCCCAGTCTCGACGACGATCACCACCGCGTACAACGGCACCGCGTCCGACACCCCGTCCGTGGTGGGCACCACTCCCGAGTGGGTGGACGTGACGGCACGCACGCTGACCGAGGGGCGGTTCTTCACCTCCGACGAGTCGAACGCCGGCTCCATGGTGGCCGTCATCGGCCCCGGTACGGCGACGACGCTGTTCGGCAGCGACGCTGTGGTCGGCCAGACGATGACCTTGTCGGGCCAGTCGTTCACGGTCATCGGGGTGCTCAACTCCGTCGGGACGACGCTCTCGGGGAACGGCGACGAGCAGATCGTGATCCCGGCCGGGACCTACGCCCAGCGCTTCTCCACCTCGACCAACATGAACACCGTCTCGACCATCCTGATGGAGGCCAAGGACAAGGACTCCTTGTCTGCGGCGATCCAGGAGGCGACCACGACGATGTACGTGATGCACAACGTGACGGCCGCCGCTCCTGACTTCAGCGTCTCGAGCCAGCAGGCGCTGGTCGAGACGATCGGCTCGCTCACGACGATCCTGACGGCCCTGCTGTCCGGTATCGCGGGAATCTCGCTGCTGGTCGGCGGCATCGGCGTCATGAACATCATGCTGGTCAGCGTCACGGAGCGCATCCGGGAGATCGGCCTCCGCAAGGCCCTCGGAGCCAGGCCGAGCATCATCATGCTCCAGTTCCTCGTGGAGGCCAGCATGCTGGGTCTCATGGGCGGCGCCCTCGGCATCGGGCTCGGCATCGTCGCCGGACGGATCCTCAGCAAAGCCATCAGCTACCCCGTGATCATCTCCGTGGAAGCGACGTCGCTCGCCCTCGCAGTCTCGCTGGTCATCGGGATCGTGGCGGGTGTCTACCCGGCCTGGCGAGCAGCGAAGCTGGCGCCCATCGACGCACTACGGAACGAGTGACCCCATGGCGACGAAGCGTACGAAGAAGACCCTGCGGAGGGCGGCGATCGGGATCGCCATCGTCGTGGCGGTGGCTGCCGGGCTGCTCGGCTACAACGCCGCGGCCGGTTCGAACACCAGCGCCAACCACTACCGGACGGTGACGGCTGCGGCCGGTACGGTCACGCAGACCATCGCCCTCTCGGGCACCGTCCACCACGTGACGCAGGACAGTGTGAGCTTCCCGACGAGCGGCATGGTGACGGCCGTCAACGTCAAGGCCGGGGACACGGTGACCGCCGGACAGGTGCTCGCGTCCATCGACACCCAGCCGCTGCAGAACGCCGTCCTTGCAGCCAACGCCACCTACACCGCCGCGGTCGCCCAGTACGAGACCGACCAGGAGACGTACGCCTCGGCGTCCTCTTCGAGCACCGCCAGGGCAGCGACAACGGCAGCCTCTGCGGCGCGGCAGTCGACGGGCGGTACGGGCTCGTCGCAGGCAGCCGGCGGCTCGCCCTCCGGTTCCGGGAGCCCCTCGGGCGGTACGGGAGGCGCGGGCGGCGCGGGCGACCCTGCCGCGGCCGTCAAGGCCGCGACCGATGCCATCTCGGCGCTCGAGACCGGGGTGAAGAGGATCGGGTCGGCTCTTCCCGTCTTCGTGTCCGACTGCATCCCCCTCATCCCGACGACCACCGCCGCCCCCCAGGCGACCGTCACGAAGACGGTCACCGCCACAACGACGGTCACCCATACAGTGACCGTGGCCGCGGCCGGCGCCAGCAGCGGAGCAGCCTCCGCCACCTCGGCAGCCACCACCGCATCCAGCGCCTCGTCCTCGGCGGCGAGCACCGCCGGATCGTCAGCCGGCGCCACCGCGTCGGCGAGCAGCGCCGTCACGGCCGCGTGCCAGGCGGCGATCAGCACCCTCACCTCGGTGCAGTCCACCCTTCCCGACCAGATGACCGCCGCCAACGTGACCTTGGCTGCCGCCGTGAAGGCGCTCAACGCTCAGGCGGCAGCCCTGCAGCAGGAGTCCGCGGCGCTGCAGAAGCAGCAGCAGGCATCGCAGGCGGCCGCGGCGGCTGCCCAGGCTGCTGCCGCGAGGCAGCAGGCCTCCTCGCTGTCCTCGAGCAACTCGGCGCTGCAGGCGGCGGCCGCAGCGGGCCTGTCCAGGGGCGGCGGGAACAGCACGGTGACGGCCGCGACGTTGATCACCGACGAGGCGGCCATCCAGAGCGACAGCATCGCTCTCGCTCAGGCCAAGGACCAGCTCGCTCAGGCGAGTCTCACGAGCCCGATCGCCGGCAAGGTGGCGTCGATGCCGTTCGTCGTGGGCCAGCAGGCGAGCGCGACCGCGGCGGCCGTCGTCATCGGTACGGGCGCGATCGAAGTCACCGTCGCCGCACCGCTCGCCTCCCGGCCTCTGCTCGCGACCGGCGAGACAGCGAAGGTCACCAGCGTCGTGGGCGGCACCACTCTGCAGGGCACCATCTCCCGCATCAGCCTCCTGCCGACGACGACGGGCTTCTCGTTGGCGGCCGGGGCCGCCGGGGCCGGCGCTGCCGGTGGCGGCGGCGGGAACGCGGCCAGCTCGACCACGTCGACAACGACCTACGCGACGGTGATCACGGTGCCGACCGGAGGCGACGCACTGCCCGAAGGGTCCCGTGTACAGACGACGATCACCACGAAGTCGGTGGATGCGCCCGTCGTCGTACCGGCCTCCGCGGTCACGCCCCTCAGCTCGGGGTCGGGCACGGTCCAGGTGGTGACCAACGGCGTCGTCTCGACAAGGCGGGTCGTCACCGGCGTGGTGGGCTCAACGGAGATCCAGATCGTCAGTGGTGTCACAGCGGGCGAGACAGTTGTGATCGCGGACGTGACCAAGCCGATCCCCGGCGCCAGCATCGGGGGGTCGCGCGGCCCCCAGACCGCCCAGCAGTTCCCCAACGGCGGCGGCAACGTCACCGCCGGGGGGAACACTGGAACGGGCGGGAACGCGGGCACCGGCGGCAATGCGGGGGCGGGCGGCGTGGAGCCGCCCACGGGCGGGGCTCAGCCCAGCTGAGGCGCCTCGCGGGACTGGGTGTCGCGCGTCGGCTCCGTCCGGCGCGGCCTGCGCACGACGAGCGAGTCGCGATGGATGACCTCCCGTTCGTACTCCACGCCCAGCTCCCTGGCCAGGTCCTTCGTGCTGCGACCCAGGAGGGCGGGCAGGACGTCCGAGTCGTAGTTGACGATGCCTCGCGCAATCGGCGCCCCGTCCGGGTCCACGAGCAGTACGGGTTCGCCCGCCTGGAACGAGCCGCGTACCGCCGTGATGCCGGCGGGAAGCAGCGACGCCTTCCCCTTTGTGATGGCCTTGACCGCACCTTCGTCGAGCTCCAGCTCCCCCGTCGGCTGCGACGCGTGGGCCAGCCAGTTGAGCCGCGACGAGCGTCGCTTGGCGGCGGGATGGAAGACGGTGCCGCAACGGCCGGCAAGGGCGTCGGCAACCTGCTCCGCGCCCGCGAGGACGACCGGGATCCCCGCGCCGACCGCGATGCGTGCCGCCTCCAGCTTGGTCGCCATGCCGCCCGTACCGACCGCACTGCCGAGGCGGGAGGTGTCGGCGACGAGCTCGTCGAAGTTGGGCACGTCGGTGATGCGCTGCGCACCGGGCGACGAGGGGTGCGCCGTGTACAGCGCGTCGACGTCGCTGAGCAGGAACAGCGCATCGGCACGGACGAGGTGCGCGACGAGGGCCGCGAGTCGGTCGTTGTCGCCGAACCGGATCTCCTGCGTCGCCACGGTGTCGTTCTCGTTGACCACAGGGACGATCCCGAGCTCGAGGAGCCGGTCGAACGTCCGCAGCGCGTTCCGGTACGTGCCTTGACGCGTCGTGTCGTCGACGGTCAGGAGCACCTGCCCGACGGTCAGGCCCTGGACCGCGAACAGTGTCGAGTACTGCTCGACGAGCAGTCCCTGACCGACGGAGGCCGCAGCCTGCTGGGACGCCAGGTCGCGCGGCCGCGTCCTCATCCCGAGCGGGCCCATGCCGGCGGCGATGGCCCCTGACGACACAAGGACGACCTCGCGACCAGCCTTCCGCGCGGCCGCGATCGCGTCGACGATGCGGCCGATGCGTACCGGGTCGATGCCGCCTGCGACACCCGTGAGTGAGGACGACCCGACCTTGACGACGATGCGTCGCGCGTTAGCGATCCGCTGGCGCGTCGTCCTCACCCTCTTCGTCGTCCCAGTCCACGCCCTCGAGGGCAGCGTTCACGGAGTTCTCCGCCGCCTTCCGCTCGTGGTACTCGGCGTCCTTGGCCCTGCGGCGTCGGGCCGCCGGCCTCAGCTCCTGCATCCGGTTGTCCTCGCCACGGCGGCTCAAGAGCTCGGCTCCGATGTCGACCTGGGGTGCGAAGTCGAAGACGACAGCGTCCTCCCCGCCGATCGCGACGGCGTCACCGCGTTCAGCGCCCAGCGCCAGGAGCTCGTCCTCGACACCGAGCCGGTTGAGCCGGTCAGCGAGGTAGCCGACCGCCTCGGCGTTGCTGAAGTCCGTCTGGCGGATCCAGCGCTCCGGCTTGTCACCGCGCACCCGCCACAGGAAGCCGCCCTCGCCGTCGCCCTGCTTGCGGATCGTGAACTCCGGTCCGCCTGCAACGGGCTTGGGCTTGACGATGATGCGGGGCGCGGGGCGGGGCGGCGCTGCGGCGCGTCGCGCGGCGACGACCGCCGCCATCGCATGGCTCAGCCTCGACAGGCCAACGCCTGTCTTGGTGGAGACGAGGTGCACGTCGAGACCCCGCGCCCGCAGAGCAGGGGCCACCATCTCGGCAATCTCCAGGCCGTCCGGCACGTCCACCTTGTTGAGCGCGACGAGGCGGGGACGGTCCTCCAGGCCTCCGTACGCGTCCAGCTCGCGCTCGATGACGTCCAGATCCGTGAGGGGGTCGCGCCCCGGTTCGTACGTCGCGCAGTCGATGACGTGGACGATCGCCTGGCAGCGTTCGATGTGACGCAGGAAGTCGTGGCCGAGGCCACGGCCGCCGGAGGCGCCCTCGATGAGGCCCGGCACGTCGGCGACGGTGTACGTGACCTCACCGGCCACGACGACGCCGAGGTTCGGTACGAGCGTCGTGAAGGGGTAGTCGGCGATCTTGGGCCGGGCAGCGGAGATGGCAGCGATGAGGGACGACTTGCCGGCGCTGGGGAAGCCGACCAGGCCGATGTCGGCGAGGACTTTGAGCTCCAGCGTGATGCGTCGCTGCTCCCCCTCCTCGCCGAGCAGTGCGAACCCGGGCGCCTTGCGCGATGAGGAGGCGAGAGCCTCGTTGCCGAGCCCGCCCCGGCCTCCGTGGACGACGACGAGCTCAGCAGCGTCGCCGACGAGGTCTGCGAGGACCTCGCCGGTGTCCGCGTCGGCGACGACGGTCCCCTCGGGGACCGGGAGCACGATGTCCTCGCCGTGCGTACCGGCGCGATGGTCACCCTTGCCAGGCTGGCCGTTCTGCGCGACGCGACGTGACTGGCGGTGGTAGTCGACGAGCGTGGTGAGGTTGGGGTCGACGCGCAGGATGACGGAACCGCCGTTCCCTCCGTTGCCGCCGTCGGGGCCGCCGAGCGGCTTGAACTTCTCGCGGTGCACGGATGCACAGCCGTGGCCGCCGTTGCCGGCGATGACGGTGAGCGTCACGGAGTCCACGAAGGACGGGATGGCCATCGCAAGCTCCTTGTCAGATTGGTGTTGAGATCGGTGTGCGGGCTCCCTATCGTCCCACAGGGTCCGCAGTCGGCGTCACGGCGTGAGGTCGTCGTCCGCATCGGGCGGCTCGGCGCCGTCGCGGTCGGCCCATTCCAGGAGCGTGTCGAGCCGGTGGTGGATGTCGTCGATCGTGGCGTGCGGGTCGCGGAGCGCTCGGAAGCGGGCGGGCACGGTCGCGAGTGTGAGCTCGCCGGGAACGACGTCCGGGATCTCGTCCCAGGTGATCGGCGTCGAGACCGTACCTGCGGGAACACCGCGCAGCGACCAGGCACTCGCGATCGTGTGGTCGCGGGCGTTCTGGTTGTAGTCGACGAAGACGTGGGTGTCGGGGCGGTCCTTGCGCCACCAGGTGGTCGTCACGTCGTGGGGGGCCCGACGCTCGACCTCCCGAGCGAATGCCAGTGCCGCCCGTCGTACCTCCTTGTGCCCCCACTCGGGCACGATCCGTACGTAGACGTGGAGCCCGTGGCCGCCCGACGTCTTCGGGTACCCCACGATCCCCAGCTCGTCGAGGACCTCGTGGACGACGCCCGCCACTCGACGCACCCTGTCGAACTCGCAGTTCGGCATCGGGTCGAGGTCGATCCGCCACTCGTCCGGGTTCTCCGTCGCCCCCCGGCGGCTGTTCCAGGGGTGGAACTCCACGGTCGACATCTGGACGGCCCAGATCACCTGGGCGAGCTCCGTGACGCACAGCTCGTCGGCCGTGAGCCCGTACCTCGGGAAGTACAGCTGGACCGTCTCGACCCAGTCCGGCGCTCCTGCCGGCAGCCGCTTCTGGTGGATCTTGCCCCCAGGGAGGCCCTTCGGGAAGCGGTGGAGCATGCACGGCCGCTCGCGGAGCGCCCGGACGATCCCGTCGCCCACCGAGAGGTAGTACTGGGCCACGTCGAGCTTGGTCCACCCATGGTCGGGGAAGTAGACCCGGTCGGGGCTGGAGAGCCGTACGGTCCGGCTGCCGACCTCGAGCTCGACCGCGTCGTCAGACATGGACGGACACCGGGTCCGGCTCGTCGACCTCGATGCGTGCCGGAAGGGTGGCGACCAGGCCCACCATCGCGACGGCTGCGGCAGCGCACAGACCGAACGCCCAGTGAAGGCCCGTCAGGTACGACGCCAGCTCCCCCGACCCCTGACGTGCCGACGCCCCGGCCTGGGTGGTCAGCACGACGACGACGAGAGCGGTCCCCAGGGCCCCGGCGACCTGCTGGGTGGCGCCCAGCAGCGACGAGCCGTGCGAGTACAGGTGGGACGACAGGGAGCCCAGGCTCATGGTGAACATCGGCGTGAACATCGCCGCAAGCCCGAGCGAGAGGGCGACGTGCGCGACGAGGACCATCCAGTACGGAGTGGTCCCGTCCATGAACGCGAAGGACCCCAGGGCGAGCACGACCACCACACCTCCGGGCAGCATGAGGACCCTCGCGCCCAGCCGGTCGTAGATGCGGCCGATGGTGGGCCCCAGCAGCCCCATCGCGAGGCCACCGGGCATCACGAGCAGGCCCGTCGTCAGGGGCGTCATGTGGCGAGCATGCTGCAGGTACAGCTGGAGCAGCAACATGGACCCGATCATGGCGCCGAACGCGATCGCCATCGCGGACAGCGTGACGGAGTAGACCCTGGTCCGCAGCGTCCGCAGGTCGAGCAACGGGCGGTCGGTGCGCTGCAGCACGACCTGCCGCCACACGAACGCCGCAACCCCCAGGAGCCCGACGACGACGAGCAGGACGACCGTCACGGAGGCATGGCTCATCGCGCTCAGCCCGTACACGAGCGCGCCGAACCCGATGGCGGACAGGGCAGCGCTGAGCCAGTCGATCGGGGTGCTCTGCGTCTCGCCGACGTTCCCCAGCCGCCTGCTGCCCACGACGGCGATGGCCAGCGCGATCGGGAGGACGACGAGGAAGATCCAGCGCCACCCGAGGAACTGCAGCACGACCCCGGACACGGCGGGCCCGAGGGCAGGCGCCACCGAGATCGCGAGGCTCACGAGGCCCATCACGCGACCCCGGTCGTGCGGTTCGACGACCCGCATCAGGGTGGTCATGAGCAACGGCATCATCACAGCCGTCGCCGACGCCTGGATGACGCGCGCGACCACGAGGATGCCGAAGGACCACGATGCGGCCGCCAGGAGCGTGCCGAGGCAGAACGTCGTCATCGCCAAGGCGTACGCCTGACGGGTCGTCACGCGTTGCAGGAACCACCCGGTGATCGGGATGACCACGGCCATCGTCAGCATGAACGCGGTCGACAGCCACTGCGCGGCCGACTCGTCGATGTGCAGGTCGACCATGAGCCGCGGGATCGCGTTCATCATGATGGTCTCGTTGAGGATGACAACGAAGGCGGCGGCCACGAGCCACCGCAGGACCGACGAGCCGTTCGTCGAGGTCATGAGAACCCACCCTTCGAAGGCTGGTCGGTACGGAATCGTCGTGAGGTGAACCTACGCGGCCCCACTGACATTCCCGCCCCGCGGCGTTGAGGCTCACCTCCGAAGCGGTCGCAAGACGCCAGCAGGGGCGGTTCCCCTACGGGACCGCCCCTGCTGGAAGAGTCGTGCCTACTCCTGGAGGAGTCGTGCCTACTCGGCGTCAGCCGTCGTGATGTTGACGACGCGACGGCCGCGCTTGGTGCCGAACTGCACCTGGCCATCGGCGAGCGCGAACAGCGTGTCGTCGCCACCGCGGCCGACATTCACGCCCGGGTGGAAGTGCGTCCCGTGCTGGCGGACGATGATCTCGCCCACGCCCACGCTCTGGCCGCCGAAGCGCTTGACGCCGAGCCGCTGGGCATTGGAGTCACGGCCGTTCTTGGAGGATGATGCGCCCTTTTTGTGTGCCATGTGTCAACCCCTCAGTTGATCCCGGTGACCTTGACCTGGGTGTACCGCTGGCGGTGACCCTGGCGCTTCTTGTAGCCGGTCTTGTTCTTGAACTTGATGATGCGGATCTTCGGGCCCTTGGTCTCGCCGACGACCTCGGCGGTCACAGCGACCTTCTCGAGCTTGTCGGCGCCCATCGTGATGTCATCACCGTCGACGAGGAGGAGCGGGGTCAGGTTGACCACGTCACCAGCCTTGGCATTCACCTTGTCGATCTCTACGACGTCACCCACGGCAACCTTGTGCTGGCGTCCGCCACTGCGCACGATCGCGTACACGCCTGACCTACTCTCTTCTTCGCCTCTGTGTGGAGCCTGCGCATCGCGCGTCCCCTCAGCTGCCGTCCGCCACGAACAGGTCGGGCAGGGCACCGAAGGGCAATGCTAC
>JACRAA010000201.1 GCA_016213595.1 Actinomycetota bacterium
GTGGCCGGGGCGGCGCTGCCAAAGCCGACGAGGTCTGCCGGTCCGTCGACCCTGATCGTGACCCGCTCGTCCGCGAGCATCTCGCGGATGCCCTCTTCGTCGGCGATGTGGACGGAGATGAATGCCAGGTCTGCGCCGTCTGCGGCGAGGGTGGCCGATTCGGTCGACAGCTGCAAGGTAGTGGCCCGCTGGGCGGACCGCAGGCTCGATTCGGAAACGGGTCGCCCGTCGCGGTAGCCGGTCGCAGTGAGGGTTCCCGGCTCGTACGGGACGCGGAAGCGGGTGATGTGGCGGTTCTTCCTCCTCGTCCTCTTGCTTCCGACACGGCGCCCGTTCAGTCGGAGCTCGACGGCGTCGTCTGCCGAGTACACCTCGATCTCGGCCGTGCGTCCCTCAGCCCCGCGCCACGACCAGCTCTCCACAGCGTCGGAGGACCGCCATGCCGACCGCACCATCGGCAGGCCGCTGCGATCGAGGGGCCGAACGGCTATCGCGGGAGCCGCGAGGGTGCCCCATGCCGCTTGGGCGAGGCGAAGTGAGACGTCTGGCTCGCCGGTGAGGTCGAACATTCCCGGACCGGCGACAAGATGGGGATAGGGCTTGAGAAGGCCTGAACGCTTCCCGGCCACCCATACGGCGACGCCTGCCTCGCCGAGGTACTCCCAGCCGGCCCAGACGAAGTCGCCGATCACCGCGGGGTAGCGCTGCACGAGCTCCCAGGCGCGCGCTACATCTCCCGGTAGTGTCTCGGTGCCCAGGATCACCCGATCGGGATAGCGCCGGACGTCGCCTTGGTAGCGGGCCAGGCCGTAGTTGTAGCCCGCCACGTCGACCTTGGCGAAGCCCTCGCGCGATGCTCTGTCCGCCACAGGTAGCCGGGAGGCCAGGCTCATCATGCGACCTATGTGATTGATCATGACGTTGGCTTCAGTACTGCCCGCCATCGTCCCCTTGTGAGCCTCTTCCTTGTAGGGCGAGGCGTTCAACGCGACCATCGCGTTGAGAAACAGGTTGGTCGCCAGAGTGACCGGTCGCTCGGGATCGAGCTGATGGAGGTGGGCCGTGATCTCCCCGGCGAGCGCGACGCCGTCGGGAGTCGCCGTCTCGGGGATCTCATTCCCGATGGCATACATGACCACGCACGCCCGGTTGCGGTCCTTCGCGACCAGGCGGGCCGCGTCATCGCGCCACGTCTCGCGAAAGCGGTACGCGAAGTCATGTGCGGACTTGGACACGAACCAGTAGTCGGCCAGCTCGTCGAGCACGTACATGCCAAGTTCGTCGCACGCGTCCAGAAGGTGGCGCGACATGGGATTGTGGGCACTGCGGATGGCGTTGAAGCCCGCCTCTTTGAGCAGTCGGATGCGACGGTACTCCGCCGCGCGGTGAGTGGCAGCGCCCAGTATCCCGTTGTCGTGGTGGATGCATGCGCCCTTGAGAAGGACTGTACGTCCGTTGATCCTGAGGCCGTCTTTGGCGTCGACGGAGATCGTGCGCAGGCCGATGCGCTCGTGACGCACGTCCAGAATGCTCCCGTCGGCCTCAAGACGGACCTGCAAGTCGTAGAGATGGGGGTTGTCGGAACTCCAGAGACGGGCTTCCGGCACCGACAACCGCACGCCGGCGCTAGCGGTGGGAGCAGCCGCTGAGGCGACGAGGAGCCCGTCCGAGAACAGCTCCGCGATGACACTGATGTGGTTCAAGGGCGTCGTCACCTCGACGCCGACCTCCACGATCGCGCCCATCGGACCCACAAGGGTCGTACGTACGCTGAGCCCATCCTCCCCGATGTGGGATGTAGGCCGCACAACGATGTGGACCGGTCGGTACAGCCCCGACCCCGGGTACCACCTGCCCGACGGCTGGAGGCTGTTGTCGACCACGACCCGGATCTCGTTGTCGAGGCCCCACCGGAGAAGGTCGCCGATAGGAAGCTCCTGCTCGACGTACCCACTGCGGATCATTCCTGCCTCGACGTCGTTGATGAACACGGTCGAGTCGCCCTGGACCCCCTCGAAGCGAAGCGCGACGACCTCGTCCCGCATCGACGAGTCGGCGAACCAGCCCGTTCGATACTCGTAGCGCCCACCCTCGAACCACGCCGTGTCCGCGCCGCCGGGGTTGTGATCTGCGCGGCCTGCGCGGATCATCGCGTCGTGCGGAAGCCGAACGGGCACGGAAAGACCCTCATCCGCGGCACGGAAGCTCCACGCCTCGAGGGTGATCACGGAGGTCCCGGCGGTGGCAACAGTCGTCATTGTCCTGCTCCTCGGCTCTCTCTCGTAGAGAGCGACGGATGTAGAAGATCACATCGATTGTCACGTGTCAATCCGTGGATCGCCTCTATTGCCACGTGTTAACTTGTGGCGGAACGAGAGGAGGCCCTATCGATGACGAGTAGTGCCGACGTAGCGAGCCACGCCGGAGTGTCTCGCTCCACCGTGAGCCAGATCCTCAACGGACACGATCACCGGTTCACGCCAGACATGGTGCTGCGGGTCCGCCAGGCCGCCGAGGATCTGGGGTACAGACCCTCCGTCGCGGGCCGAACACTCGTACGTGGCACGAGCGACATCGTCATCACGCTGATCCCCGACGTCACGATCGGCCCACCCCTTCGTGAACTCATCGACCTGATCACACAAGAGCTCGCCACGGCGGGGTACACCAACCTTCTACGGCTCGCATCGACCGGCGCATCCTTCGAAGACGCGGTGCTCGGACTCAGACCCATGGGAGTTGTCAGCCTCGCACCGCTCTCTCCTGACCAGCGGACGCGCCTTGAAGCCCAGAACGTGCGAGTGGTGGAGCAGTCGCTCGAGGTACAGATCGCCATCGATGGGGCGATCGGTCGCCTGCAGGCCGCACACCTCGGACGCATGGGATACAGCCGGATCGCCGCCGCGATGCCGCTGATCCCTCGCGAGCTCCCTTTCGCGACAGCCCGAGCGCAGGGGGTCCGCGACTGGTGCGAAGCTGAGGGCGTCCAAGTTGTGGACACCCTCCACATCGACATGGCACGGGGAGCGATGTCCCACCCGACGACGATGTTCGGACACGCTCAACTCGGCGTCGCCGCCTACAACGACGATGTGGCAATGGCTGTGGTTGGAGCGGCCAGCAAGGCGGGCTTGCGCGTGCCCGCCGACATCGGTGTCATCGGCGTCGACAACGCCGACTTCGGTGGCGTCTCGTCACCAACCCTGTCGACGATCAAGCTCGACCTGGCACTGAGCAGCCACGCGATCGTGGAGGCACTCGTTCGAGGTGATGGGCTGCCGACCAGCTCCTTGGAGGACCTCTCGCGGCAGTTCACCGTGATCCAGGGCGAGAGCAGTGCTCTCACCCCCAGCGGGCGACGCCCCAACCATTGACTTCTGCAGTAGCCAACAGCCTTCCCATCGCGCTCCATAGGGACGAGCCGGGCCGGATACGACCGCAGAGACTCATGCTCGATGCGGGCACCTGCGCGAACCGGTCAGTGAGTAGAGCGTCGATGACCAGGGTGATGAACCAGAACGCAACGGAGTGCTCTGTGGATCTCAGTGCGAGTAGACCGAGATTCGCGCAATGCCAGCGGCGGGCACGCGGGTCGGGATGGGGCGACCGAGAAGCAGTGGCGCAATCGATGAGTCCGGCGCATGCAGGCGCAACCGGGCCTTCAGATCGTGTGTCTCAGGCGCCTTAGGGGGCTTGGCGGGGGCCATTGCCTGGCGTGGTGAAGACATGAGCGCCTGGCTTCACGACATGGGTGATGCCACCGAACGGGACGACGCCGCTGGCGCCTGGGGGCACCTCGACTTCGAGACGAATGCCGTCACTCGTCCGGCTCCAGGCGCTCGAGGCGTCACCGTACGGCGTTCCGACTCGGACCGATGCGGAGTCCAGCTGCTCGGTGAGTGCCGGTGCGAACCGGATCTCCCGGTAGCCGGGCGCCATCGGGGCGAGGCCCGCGACGTACTCCTGCAAGAACCGTGCCACTCCGCCGAGCGCGTAGTGGTTGTGCGAATCGCGAGCATTGCCGTTGGCGTCGTATCCTCGCCAGCTCTCCCACATGGTTGTGGCGCCTTGTTCGATCTGGGCGAGCCACGACGGTTGCGTCGTCTGAAACAGGAGGCGGTACGCGACGTCGGGATGGCCGGCGTCGACCAGAACGGGCAGCAGCAGCGAGGTGCTGAGGAAGCCGGTGCCGAGGTGCCCCTCCGCATGATCGATGAGCTCGACGAGGCGGCCGGCGGCGAGAGCACGCTCCTCGACAAGGAGCAGGTCGAAGGCCAAGGCCCGGACGTAGTCGTCCTGCTTGTCCTCGCCGATCCTGGCGCCATCCGACCGGACGAACGCCGCTCGCCAAGCCCGGCGCACGTCATCGGCGAGCCCACCGTAGTGTTCAGCGTCGGCCTTCATTCCGAGCACGCCGGCCATCTCGCCGAGCAACGCTGTCGACCGGGCGAAGTAGGCCGTCGCGACGACTGCCGGCGGGCGGAGCATGTTCCGCTGCCATTCGTTGATGCCTTCCTCGCCTGCTCGAAGCCACTCTCCCCAGTGGTATCCGGAGTCGAGGATGTACCGGCCGTGGTCACCGTAACGAGAACCTGACAGTGGGGTCGGACCAGTGCTGGCGGCGGCCCGAGTAAGGTGATCGACCCATTTCCTCGCGCTCGGATACTGGTCCCGGAGCACAGCCACATCGCCAAGGTACTGATAGAGGGTCCAGGGCAGGATGACCATGACATCGCCCCAGCCGACCGAGCCGCTGACGTCAGAATGGAACTGGTTAGCCTGACCGAGATGCTGCTCACTGGGGATGTAGGGCGGAATGCGTCCGTCCGCATACTGTTCAACGGCAGCGTTGCGTAGATAGCGGCGCAGGAAGTTGTCGGCAGCGACGAGCTGTACGGCAGTCGAGCCGAAGACCTGGAGATCGCCGGTCCATCCCGAGCGTTCGCGCTGGGGGCAGTCGGTGGCGGTGTCTGTGAAGTTGGACCGGAGAGACCAGCGGGCGTTGCTCCACAGCCGTTCAAGGCGGGCGTCAGATGCAGAGAAGGCGGATGTGTAGGGCGTGTCGGTGGACAACACGATGCCCTCCA
>JACRAA010000198.1 GCA_016213595.1 Actinomycetota bacterium
ATGCCCGCCCACGCTGGGAAGATCAGGGGCGAGGACGACAGGGTGCCGTGCAGGTCGAGGGGGGCTGGGACCGCGACGCCGCCGCGCACCAGGTCGTCATGGCCGGCGCCGACGGACACGAGCATCTGGTCGAGCAGAGTCTCCAGGAGGTCGAGGGTCATCGGCGCGTCCGCACCGAGCGCGAGCGGACGGCGCACGAAGTCGACCACACGCGCCGACAGCGTCGCGAGCGCGAGGGACAGGTGGCCGTTCCCGATCTCGACGCCGAGCACGTACCGGTCCTCGAGGTCCAGGTGGATGAGCCGGCCCTTGCGTCCGCCCGGCTCGTCGCCCGCCCGGACCAGGCCCCGTTCGGCGAGAATCGAGACGATGCCGGAGATCGTCGACGGCGCGAGCGCGGTCCGACGGGACAGCTCGGCCTGGGTCAGCGGGCCGGATGTCCTCAGGGCGTTGATGATCCGCTGCTCGTTCGCCGCCCGCAAGGACGACTGCGAGCCGGGGCCGGGTTCGTCGCGGGCTGCGTCGATGGGGGAAGCCATGGGCACATCACACCATAGGAATCGTCAAGGTGTGAACGATAACGGTCCACCTCTCGCAGATGGTCGGCAGGATCCGTACGCTCACAGGTGTCACAGGGAGGGACGGTGCCCGCATGGGAGAACGACTCTTCGCCGCGGTGGTCCCACCCGGCGATGTGATCGACGAGCTGGCTGCCTGGGTGGACCCCCGCCGTGACGACGCCTGGCGATGGACGCACGCTCCCGAGTGGCACCTCACCCTCGCGTTCTACGGCGACGTCGACACGTGGCGGTACGAGGCGCTCGTCGAGCGGCTGGAGGCGGTCGTGGGCGGCACCGCGGCCTTCCCGTTGAAGCTCCACGGTGTCGGCTGCTTCGCGTCCGTGGAGAAGGCGAACGTGCTGTTCGCCGACGTCGACGACCCCACCGAGTCCTTGGCGCCCCTGGCCGCTGCCTGCCGTACCGCCGCCACGACGATCGGTATCGACGTCGCGCGCCAGAGGTACCGGCCGCACCTCACCCTGGGCCGCCGGAACCGCCCGTCGGACGCCTCCCGGTACCTGCGTGCGCTGGCGGAGCTCGAGACCCGGTCCTGGCAGGTCACCGACGCCGTCCTCGTCCAGAGCTTCCTCGGGCAGGGGCCTCGCGGCACAGCACGGCACGAGGTGCGCGAGCGGTTCAGCGTCGCGAACGGCTGAAGCCCTCACGGACCCGCCCATAGGATGCGTCTGTGACGAGCACGGACGAGCGCGCGGCGGTCGGCAGGTCGCGGCTCGGCGTGTACCTCGTCCAGGCGCGCCCTGCGGACGGGTGGCGGGTCCCCTCTCACGTGCTCACGGCGCTGTCCGGCCTGCGGCCTCACCTGGACCTCCTCGTCGTCGGGGTGACCGCTGACGTCACGGCGGTCGACCGCGCCGCGCTCGGTGAGGTCGCCGATCTCGTGCTCGTCGAGGCCGGCCTGACGCATGCCTCCATCGTGGAGTCCCTGCGGGACCGTGCCGTGACGTACGACCAGGTGCTGCTGACCGGGTCGGGATGGTTCGGTCCGGTCGCCGACCTGACGAAGGTCTTCGACCGGATGGCGGACGCGCCGGTGTGGTCCCTCCTCCCGAAGGCCTCCCGGCCGTCGTTCGACCCTGCGTCCCGTCTCGGACCCGACCCGGACTGGTACGTGATGCCGGGGGCGCTCGCCTGCTCGGAGGACCTGCGAGGGTGGCGTGAGTCGGGCAGGAGCGAGGACCTCCTCGACTCTGGTCGCTACGCCTTCGACCCCACGGGCTACCCCTCGCCCGACCCGGCCCTCATGAACCTGCCTGCGCTCATCGAGGACGGGCTCCCGTTCGTGCCCATCGCCTCGTTCGTCGTCGACCCGCTCGTCGCCGACCGGCTGGCCGTGGTCCCGGCCGACGGCCTCGCGAGCCTGCGGGCGACCGGGATCGCGATGGACGGCGTGTGGGAGGGCCTGCTCGACGCGGCGCCCCTGCGGGTGCTCTCGACGAACCTCGGCCTCACCCGCGTCCTCGGGTCCGCGCCGCAGCCGACGGCGGCTACGAGCCTGCGCACTCTGGCGCTGCTGCATCTCTACTACGACGACCTCACGGACGACCTCATGGAGCGCGTAGACCTCCTGCCGGGCGAGGTGCACGTCGTCATCACGACCACGGACGAGCAGCGGCGGGCCTCCATCGAGGGGAGGCTGGCGGCACGTGCCCGGCAGTACTCCCACGAGGTCCGCGTCATCGCCAGCAACCGGGGCCGGGACATCTCGGCCATGCTGGTCGGCTGTGCCGACGTGCTCGGCGACGAGTCGTACGACATCGTGGTCAAGCTCCACGGGAAGCGGTCGCTGCAGGACGACGTGAACGCCTCGGCCTGGTTCCGCCGCCACCTGCTGGACAACCTGCTGCCCGACCATCGCGCCGTCCGCGAGCTGTACGAGTGGTTCGGCTCCGACCCGCAGCTGGGGATCGCCCTTCCGCCCGTCGTCCACATGTACTACCCGACGATGGGACACGCCTGGCTGGGCAACCGGGGGACAGCGGAGGCTCTCGCGGAGCGCCTCCGTCTGACGGTGCCCCTCGACGAGGACACGCCCGTGGCGCCGTACGGAAGCATGTTCGTCGCGCGTCGGGAGGCTCTGGCGCCGTGGCTCTCGCTCGGCCTGACGTGGGACGACTTCCCCGACGGGAGCGGGTACGGCGATGGCACCCTCGCGCACGCCGTCGAACGGATGTTCTGCTACGTGGCGGCCGGAACGGGACGGTATCCGGGAACCGTCCTGGGGGCCTCGACGGGTGGCATCGAGTACGGCTTCCTCGAGTACAAGCTCCAAGCCGTGGGGGCCCGCCTGCCTGCGTACGCCGTCGACCAGGTGGCATTCCTCGAGGGTCGCTCGCTCTCGTGGCGAGCGGTGCTCCAGCGGCGGCTGCCGGGGGTGGCAAACCGGCTCCGGCCGATCTACCGGCGGCTGCGCGCGCTCAGAGGGCGACCGTGAGGTCAGCGGGAGCGGGCGGGGGCTTGGGTAGCATGAGTCGGGCTGACCGACGGAAGGATCGCTGACGTGGTGTCACTCATGGGGCGTGGGGTGGTGGTCACCACCGTTCACGTCGCAGGGGCGCAGACCCCTCTGACCTCCCAGGCCCGCGAGGAGGGTGTCCGTCGGATCGAGTCCGGTGAGGCCTCCGCCGTCTGCTTCACACCTGGCGGTACCGGCCAGGCTGTACTCGCCTCGGCCACCGACGTGCTCCTCGTCGACGACGCGGCCCTGCAGGGCATCGACCGTGACGTCCTGAAGCGGATCGAGGGCATGGAGACCAGGGCGGACCCTGCGACGGCGATGCTCGACCTGCAGTGGCGGCTGAACCTCAACGGCCACACCGTCCTCGCGCTCGACGGGCCCGTGACGCCTCGTGCGTCGGTCACCGTTCGGGACGAGCAGCGGCGGGTGGGCGCCATCCTGCGGACCTTGAACACGCTGCCCGGGGAGGACCTCCGCGGACGCCTGACGATGGTCGCCGAGCTGTACCTCGTCTCCGAAGCCCTCGCCGACGCCTCCGTGGACACCACTGCGCTGGACCTGCAGCTGTCTCCGGGGAACGACGACGTGGGGACGCTCACCGTCCCTGCGGCAGGTGTCGCGGCCGCGCTCGGGCTCGACTCCGCCCTCGACCACGTGACGGAGGCGGGGTTCGCACGCATGAAGGTGCAGCGCGCCCGCCGAGTCCCGGATCGTGCCCTGGCCCCGCTGGTCGAGCCTGCCCTGGCCCACCTCCTCGGGGTGCGGGACGACGCCCACCGTGCGCGTCTGGCCACCCTGCTCGACGTGACCGGGGTGCGGACCACTCTCGCGCAGCCGATCCGCGTTCTCGTCGTGGCCACGGACGACGGTCCCACCGGAGCCAGGGCGGACCAGCTGGTCGCCGCCCTGGGGGCGAGCGCTGACGTCCGCCGCGTCCGGGTCAACCCCTCGGCCCGGTCGCAGGACGGGGCGGGTGAGCTCTCCCTGTCGGCTCGGGCGTCGTGGGCAGATGTCATCGTGCTCGGGGCGGTCACCTTCGCCGACGTGCCCGGTGCTGCCCGTACGGACGCCACCATCGTCGTCGATCTTGCGGCGGTGGACCTCGTCGCCTGGCTCGTCCACGGGCCCGGCGCGGGGGCGCTCGAGGAGCTCATGACGCGTGCCGACCTCGTGCTCG
>JACRAA010000199.1 GCA_016213595.1 Actinomycetota bacterium
AAAGCAAACCTTCCCGTCAGAACCCGAGTCCGGCCTCGCGAGCGCCCTCAGCGAGAGCAGCCACGCGGCCCTGGTACTTGTTGCCGGCCCGGTCGAACACGACCTTGTCGATACCGGCCTTCTTCGCACGCTCGGCGACGAGCTTGCCGACCTCGCGCGCCTTGGCGGACTTGTCGCCCGCTCCCGACCTGAGCGAGACCTCGAGGGTCGACGCCGAAGCGAGCGTGTGGCCCAGGCCGTCGTCGATGACCTGCGCCACCATGTGACGCGAGCTCCGCGTGACGACCAGGCGCGGGCGGTCCGCCGTACCGGCGATGCCCTTGCGGCCACGCGCCTGGCGACGGAGCTTCGATGCCGTCCGGTCCGCGAGGTGCTTGCGCACTCCCAGAGAGATAGCCATCACTTACCTGCCTTTCCGGCCTTGCTCCGCACACGCTCGCCGCTGTACCGCACACCCTTGCCCTTGTACGGCTCGGGCTTGCGGATCTTGCGGATGTTCGCCGCGACCTCGCCGACCTGCTGCTTGTCGATCCCCTGCACCAGGAACCGCGTGTTCGTCTCCACGACGAACGTGATCCCATCCGGCGCGTTCACGACGACCGGGTGGCTGAAGCCGAGCGCGAACTCGAGCTGGGTCGGGCTCTTCGGCACCACGCGGTAGCCGACGCCCACGATCTCGAGCTTCTTCTCGAAGCCCGCGGTCACGCCGGTGACCCTGTTGCTGATGAGCGTCCGGGTCAGGCCATGGAGCGAGCGTGACTCACGCTCGTCGTCCGGACGGCTGACCTCGATCGAGCCGTCGTCGGCGCGCGCGACCGTGATGGGTGACGGCACCTTGTGCGTCAACGTTCCCTTGGGGCCCTTGACCGCCACGTCCTGACCGTCGAGGCTGACCTCGACGCCCTCGGGCACGGGGACAGGGAGTCTACCGATGCGAGACATTCTGCATTCCTCCCGTCACCACACGAAGGCGATGACTTCGCCGCCGACGCTCTTGTGGTTGGCTTCCTTGTCGGTCAACAGCCCCTGGCTCGTCGAGATGATCGCGACGCCCAGTCCACCCAGGACCTTCGGCAGCTGGTTCGACTTCGCGTACACGCGAAGGCCCGGCTTCGAGATCCGGCGGACGCCGGCGATGGAACGCTCGCGGTTGCGGCCGTACTTCAGAGTCACGGTCAGCGTCTTGCCGACCTCCTCGCCGGTGGGCTCCTGAACGGCGTAGTCGGTGATGTAGCCCTCCTGCTTGAGGATCTCGGCGATACGCACCTTGATCTTCGAGGACGGCATGGTCGCCTGGTCGTGGTACGCCTGGTTGGCGTTCCGCAGACGCGTGAGCATGTCTGCGATGGGGTCAGTCATCGTCATGGCGTGGTTAGCCTCTTTCTCGCGGGGGTTTCAGCGAGTCGCTGACCTACCGCGTTTCTGTCCCCGGACGGTGTCCGGAGCTGTCGGGTCCGACCGCGAGGGTCGGTGGGTTCTGGCTGTCCCGGACCGGCATGCCGCCGGGCCGAGGTCACCAGGAGGACTTGGTGATGCCGGGGAGCTCGCCACGGTGGGCGAGGACCCGGATGCAGATCCGGCACAGGCCGAACTTGCGGTACACGGACTTGGGTCGCCCGCACCGGGTGCAGCGCGTGTAGGCACGCACTTCGAACTTCGGCTTGCGGGACTGCTTGACCTTGAGGGCTGTCTTCGCCACGAGTGCTCCCTAGCTCACTTCTTCTTCTTGCCGACGGCCGGTCGGCCCTTCTTCTTCGCCTTCGCCACGACATCGGCGTCAGCCTTGAAGGGGAACCCGAGGTGACGCAGCAGCGCCCGGCTCTCCTCGTCGCTGGTCGCCGTGGTCACGAACGTGATGTCCATGCCCCTGAGGCGATCGATCCTGTCCTGGTCGATCTCGTGGAACATGACCTGCTCGGTCAGACCGAAGGTGTAGTTCCCCTTGCCGTCGAACTGGCGCGGCGACAGGCCACGGAAGTCGCGGATACGAGGCAGGGCCAGCGTGATCAGACGGTCGGCGAACTCCCACATGCGGTCGCCTCGCAGCGTGACGTGGCAGCCGATGGGCATGCCCTCACGGAGCTTGAACTGCGCGATGGACTTGCGGGCCTTCGTGACCTGCGGCTTCTGGCCGGTGATCGCGGTGAGGTCGCGGACTGCGTTGTCGATGATCTTCGAGTCGCGGGCCGCCTCACCGACGCCCATGTTCACGACGATCTTGACGAGGCCCGGGACCTGCATCGGGTTGCTGTAGGAGAACTCCTCCTGCAGCGCCTTCGAGATCTCGCTGCGGTAGCGCGCCTTGAGCCGGGGCTGGACCTTGGGGGCCTTCACTGCCTCGGCGGTGGTCTTCTCCTCGACCGTGGTGCTCATTCGATCCTCTCCCCGGTCTTGCGGGCGACGCGGACCGAACGAGTCTTGGTGTACTCGGTGCCGTCCGCACGCTTGCGCGTGACCTCTTCGCGGACGTAGCCCACACGGGTTGTCACGTCCTTGTCGTCTTCCTTCACCACCAGCATCACGTTGGAGACGTGGATCGGGGCCTCGGACGAGACGATGCCGCCCTTGATGACCTGGCCCGACTGCGGCTGGGGCGCCGAGTCGCGCTTGTGACGCTTCGCAATGTTCACCCCGGAGACGAGGACGCGCTGACGCTCGACGTCCACCTTGAGGACCTCGCCGATCTTGCCCTTGTCGCTGCCGGAGATCACACGGACGCGATCGCCCTTCTTCACGTGCAGGGTCTTCGCCATGTCAGATCACCTCGGGTGCGAGCGAGACGATCCGCATGAACTTCCGCTCGCGAAGCTCACGGGCCACCGGGCCGAAGATGCGGGTGCCGCGAGGCTCCCCGTCGTTCTTCAGGATGACGGCGGCGTTCTCGTCGAACTTGATGTACGAGCCGTCGCCGCGCCGGTGCTCCTTGACGGTGCGCACCACCACAGCCTTGACGACGTCGCCCTTCTTGACGTTGCCACCCGGGATCGCATCCTTGACGGTGGCGACGATGGTGTCACCGATATGCGCGTAGCGACGCTTCGAGCCGCCGAGAACGCGGATGCACAAGAGCTCCTTGGCACCCGTGTTGTCAGCGACCTTCAGTCGCGACTCCTGCTGGATCATTTCTTCTCCTGATGTCCGGTCGGTTCCCCGTGGGGCCTGACGGAACGAGTGGTGATGTTACTTGGCCTTCTCGATGACCTCGACGAGCCGCCAGCGCTTCGTGGCGGACAGCGGTCGGGTCTCCATGACACGTACGCGGTCACCCAGCCCGGCCTCGTTGGCCTCGTCATGGACCTTGAGGCGCTC
>JACRAA010000200.1 GCA_016213595.1 Actinomycetota bacterium
GAGCAGGATCAGGTTGTCGAGATCGGACGGTCCGCCATGTGACCAGGGAACGACATGATGGGCGTCGAGGTGAGCCGTCGCATGACAGCCGGGGAACTGACAGGCCCCCTTGTCACGGACTCTCAGCGCCCGACGCTGCCCTCGAGTCGCGAGACGTCTGGTGCGGCCGAGGTTGAGCACCTTGCGGCCGCGGCTGACGAGCACCCCCTGCACCCTCGCCGTACACATCAGCCTCTCGACCGTCGCCGGCTCGACAGCTCCGTGGCCCTCGACGAAGCAGGTCCCCGCGTCGACCGACGTTCCCGCGTCGACCGACGTTCCCGCGGGAACGCCCAAGGCGTCGGCATTGACGTGGACCATCACGACGGTGTGGTCGTCGGCCGGCGCGTCGGGCAGGGTCTCCAGGTAGTGCGCCGCCACGTCGACGAGTGCCTGCACGCGGTCGGGAGCCCGAACGGCCCTCGGCCGGTCCCCGATGATGTCAGAGCCGGCGTCCGCATCGTCGATGGTGGCCGCCCATGCAGCTGCCTCCACAGCCGCCGTGACAAGGGCCGCCTGCTCGGCGGGCAGCACGACGCTGATCCGTACCATCCCGTCCCCGCTCGGTTGCGACCTGTACCGGCGCTCTGGAAGCGCTCGGATCCGGCTGCCCGACGCGAGGCGGTACTCCGACACGGTCCGCGCGAGCTGTGACGCCGTGAGCTCCAGTGCGAGGGCGATGAGCTCTGCCTCGTCCACGGTCCCGGCGAGCCGGGTCAGCTCCCGGACTTTCGAGTACGACAGCCGCCCCTGCCGGAACAGGTCGCTCGTCAGGGGCAGGTCGCGCAGGGCGCGCGCCACGCGTACGTGCTCGCGCGCGACCGTCCCGTTCATCGCGCAGGCCCAGGCGAGGTAGTGCGCGGTGGACCGGATGCCGTCGAAGTAGGCGACCGCGCCGGTCTCGTCGAACCTGTCGACGAGCACGCAGAAGTCGTGGTCCATGCTGGCCTGGGCGGCCGCGAGGGTCTGCAGCTCTCGGCCCAGGGCGTACGCCCTGTCGCATGGCCGGTCGAGGGGCGGTGATGCAGAAGTCGGTGGCTTCTCGTCAACGGTGGTGGTCATATCCACAGTGAATACGAACACGCAGACAATTCCCGCAGACGTTCCCGCGGGAACGCCTCAACGCCGCCGACCGTCGAGCCCTCCGACTCCTGCTCAGACTCAGACTCAGGCGCCGACTCCGGCTCAGTGCACCGGCTCGATCGCCGGCCAGCGGCCGCGGAGGTACGAGTCGGGGTAACGCGCGTGCGTGTCCATCTCGAGCTCGGCGGCGGCGCGCAGCGGCCATGACGGCTCGCGCAGCGCCGCCCGGCCGACGGCGATGAGGTCCGCGTGACCCTCGTCGAGGATCGCCTGCGCCTTCACGGGGTCGGTGATGCGGCCCACCGCGCACACCCGCACCCCGGCTGCCCGCACCGCCGCGGCGAGCTTGACCTGGTAGTCGTCGTCGGTGGGCATGTGGGCGAGCACGTTGCCGCCGCTGGAGACGTGGACCACGTCGACGCCGTGCTCGACGAGGACGGGCGCGAGCCGTACGGTGTCGGCCGTCGACCAGCCGTCCTCGACCCACTCCGTCGCGGAGACCCGTACGAACAGGGGCTTGCCCTCCGGCCAGACCCCTCGGACAGCGTCGACGACGTCGAGGAGCAGCTTGGTACGCCCCTCGAAGCTGCGGCCGTACGCGTCCGTCCGGTGGTTCGACAGCGGGGACAGGAACTCGCCGATCAGGTAGCCGTGCGCGGCGTGGATCTCCACGACGTCGAAGCCCGCCTGGTCGGCGCGGCGAGCTGCCTGTGCGAACGCGTCCACGACACCCGCGAGGTACTCGGCCGACGCCTCGGTCGGCGCGTGGAGACCCGGGAAGGGGATCGGGCTGGGCCCGTACGTTTCCCAGCCGTCGTCGTCGAGGGGCCGCGACCCGGTCCTGCCGTGGTCCATCTCGCTGTACGTGGACCCCTTGCGTCCCGCGTGTGCGAGCTGGATGCCCATCGCCGCGCCGTGCTCGTGGCAGAACCCGACGATGTGCGTCCAGGCGTCGCGCTGCTCGTCGTTCCAGATGCCCGTGCAGTTCGCGGTGATCCGGCCCTCGGGAAGCACGCCCGTGGCCTCGGCGATGACGAGCCCGAAACCGCCCGTGGCCCGCGCCCCGTAGTGAACTAGGTGCCAGTCGGTGGGTACGCCGTCCCGCTCCGACACCTGGTACTGGCACATGGGCGGCAGGACGATGCGGTTCTCGAGAGTGAGGTCGCGCAGCGTGATCGGGTCGAACAGAGACGTCATGCGGCCCAGACTAGGGGCGGTCGCTGAACGGCTTCCAGCCGGTACACCTCAGGCAGTGGGCTCCTCGACCGCGCGTTGCTGGCCCGCCCTGCCCGTCCGCTGCACGCCCGCCCTGTCCGACTCGGGTGCCTCCGGCTCGTCCACCTCACCGGGAATGACGTCGGCCGAGGGGAGCGCGGGGCGTTGGGTGTCGTCCGCGATCGGTCTGACGGCCGGCGCGCGGCGGTCGACGTTGTTCGCGAGGAGTACAGCCGCGGCGGGGAGGAACACCGCGCCCAGCAGGGCGACGACCTTCCACCACCCGGGCACGACGAGCATGAGCCCGAAGCAGATGATGCGGACGAGCATCGTCCACAGGTACCGGCGCTGCCTGCGCTCAAGGTCGTCCGACGTGCTCAGACGAGCATCGGTGATGACGACCTGCTCCGGCTGGGGCACGAGACCAGCCTATGTCGGAACGTACGGAATCGGTCCTCACCGGGGCTGGGCGCTAAGTTGCTCCCTGTGACCGGAACTCCACGAAGCGCGCTCGTCACCGGCGCCAGCAAGGGCATCGGCCGCTCCATCGCATCACGCCTCGCGGCGTCGGGCTATGCCGTCACGGGAACGTACCGCTCAGGCGGCGTCCCGGACGGGGTCCTCGGTGTGACGGCCGACATCACCGACGCGGCGCAGCTCGAGGCAGCGTTCGTGGCCGCGGAGCAGGCTCACGGACCGGTCGACGTGCTCGTCTGCAACGCCGGAATCACCGCGGACGGGCTCCTCATGCGCATGGGCGACGACGCGTGGGACTCGGTGATCGCCACCAATCTCACAGCGTCGTTCCGGCTGGCCCGACGCGCCAGCCGCTCCATGGTCAAGCGGCGGTACGGGCGGATCGTCTTCGTGTCGAGTGTCGTCGCGCTGCTCGGCTCCGCGGGGCAGGTCAACTACGCGGCGAGCAAGGCCGGGCTGGTCGGCCTCGCCCGGTCGCTCACCCGCGAGCTCGGAGGTCGGGGCATCACCGCGAACGTCATCGCTCCGGGCTTCATCGAGACGGACATGACGGCGGCGCTCGACCGAGCGACCATCGAGTCGTACGAGAAGCGCATCCCGGCGGCACGACTGGGCACGACCGACGACGTCGCGACGGCCGTCGAGTTCCTCGTCTCCGACGCCGCCGGCTACATCTCTGGCGCCGTGCTGCCGGTCGACGGCGGCCTCGGCATGGGCCACTAGGAAGGACCTCATGGGCATTCTGGACGGCAAGCGGATCCTCGTCGCGGGCGTGACGCTGAACACCTCGATCGCGTACGCGGTCGCGGAGCTCGCACAGCGCGAGGGCGCCACCGTGCTCGTGTCGAACTTCGGCCGCGCGCTCAGCCTCACGCGACGGGTCGTCGCCAAGCTCGACCCCGAACCGCCGGTCCTCGAGATCGACGTGACCAACGCCGAGCACCTCGCGGCCCTGCCCGACATGGTCCGCGAGCACGTCGACGGGCTCGACGGGCTGGTGCACTCCGTCGCCTACGCGAACCCGGAGACCGCGCTCGGCGGCAACTTCCTCGACACGCCGTGGGAGGACGTCGGTACAGCCCTGCACGTCTCCGCGTACTCCATGGCCTCCCTCGTCCGGGCCGCGCGTCCCGTGCTGCAGCCGGGCGCCTCGGTCGTGGGACTCACGTTCGACGCGACAGTCAGCTGGCCGATGTACGACTGGATGGGCGTCGCCAAGGCCGCCCTCGAGTCGACGTCGCGCTACCTTGCGCGCTACCTCGGCGAGTACGAGATCCGCTCCAACCTCATCTCTGCAGGTCCCGTGGACACCCTCGCCAAGAAGGCGATCCCGGGTGCCGGCGAGCTCGACCACGTGTGGGACACCCGCGCGGCCCTGGGCTGGGACAAGAAGGACCCGGAACCGACGGCGAAGGCGGTCGTCGCGCTCCTCAGCGACTTCTTCCCGAAGACGACGGGCGAGATCATCCACGTCGACGGCGGCGTGCACTCGACGGGGGCCTGAGACGGGGGCCTGAGCAGGCGGCGACCACGGCGGAGGGTAGGTTCTGAGTCATGACGGCAGTAGTCGAGATCGCGGACGTCAGTGTGCGCCGGGGCACCTCGCTGCTCCTCGACACCGTCGACCTCGTGGTCCGCGAGGGCGAGCGCTGGGTGGTCATCGGACCGAACGGCGCCGGGAAGACGACGCTGCTCCGCGTCCTGTCCACCCAGATCCACCCCACGTCGGGCATGGTCGAGATCCTCGGCGAGCTGCTGGGAGCCGTCGACGTTTTCGAGCTGCGACCCCGGATCGGCCTGGCGTCGTCGGCCCTCGCCGAGCAGGTGCCGTACGAGGAGAGGGTCTCCGACCTCGTCATCAGCGCCTCGTACGGTGTCGTGGGCCGCTGGCGCGAGAAGTACGACGAGCAGGACTTCTTCCGCGCCCGCGACCTCATGGCGCTGCTGCAGGTCGACCACCTCGCCGACCGTACGTTCGGGACGCTCAGTGAGGGCGAGCGCAAGCGCGTCCAGATCGCACGGGCGCTCATGACCGATCCCGAGCTGCTGCTGCTCGACGAGCCCGGCGCCGGCCTCGACCTGGCCGGCCGTGAGGCGCTGCTCGAGACGCTCACCGCTCTCGCCGACGACCCGCAGGCTCCGACCTCGATCATGGTCACCCACCACGTCGAGGAGATCCCCGTGGGGATCACCCACCTGCTCCTTCTGCGCGGCGGGAAGGTGGTCGCCGCCGGGCCTCTGCGCGAGACGCTGACCAACGAGAACC
>JACRAA010000202.1 GCA_016213595.1 Actinomycetota bacterium
CCGCTGGTACGTGCTTGGCCCGGTGGTACGTGATGTCGCTGAGCTCGAAGCCCTCGACGGGCTCCCACAGCTCCGGCTGGAACGGGTTCACCCGACCACCGTAGTGGCGCCGGCTCCCGCCGCGCCGTCACAGGACCGCTGCCACCTCGTCGGGATAGTTGCTGATCACGGCGTCCACGCCCAGGTCCGCCAGCCGGCGCGCTGTCGACGGCTTGTCCACGGTCCATACGTTGACGGCCAGGCCCGCGGCATGGCATCGCTCGACCGTCTCCGGGACGAGGTCCACGTACCGCCAGTGCGGATGCAGCGCGGACACGTCCCGGCGCTCCGCGTAGCTCCACGGCTCGGCGAGGATGTCGGAGAACAGCAGGCCGACGGCGCTGGGCTGCGAGGACCGCGCCAGCTCCGTCGCGCTGATGTGGTTGAACGACGAGTAGATGACCTTGTCGGCCAGGCCTGCCGCCGAGACGAGACCGACGACCGCCTGTTCGAGCCCCGGGTACGGCTCGACGCTGTTCTTCAGCTCGATGTTGACGGTCATCCCGGTCGGGCCGAGGAGCTCCAGGACCTCCTCGAGCAGGGGCAGCCGCTCGCCGAGGAAACCCTGCCGGCCGTACGACGCGTCCAGCGCCCTCAGCTCCTGCAGCGACCGCCGGCACAGGGGCCCCTTCCCGCTCGTCGTCCGGTCCAGCGTCTCGTCGTGGATCACGACGACGTGGCCGTCCGCGGAGAGCTGGACGTCCAGCTCGACACCGTCGGCGCCCAGCTCGTGCGCGAGCCGGAACGCGGCCAGCGTGTTCTCGGGCGCGATGGCGCTCGCCCCGCGATGGGCCCACACCGTCGTCATGGCGCCATTGTCCACGTCCCGCGGCTCCGGGGGAGAGATGTGGGGGGGATCGCACAGGGATTGCTGACAGGATTGGCAGACCGGAAGGAGCACTCTTGACCCCCAACCCCGTGGCATCGACCAGCCTGCCGTACACCCTGCACGACTTCGCGAGGATCTCCGCCGCCGACTGGCGGGCCGCGCTGCTCGACGGGATGGCGGAACAGCTGGCCGAGCTCGACGCGGTCGCGACCGACGCCTCCCCGCCCACGCCCGAGAACGTGCTCGACGCCTGGGAGCGGTCCGGGCAGCTCCTCAACCGGGCGGCGATGGGCTTCTGGACGCTCAAGGACGCGGACACCACCCCCGCCCTCGACGCGATCGAGGAGGAGGTGTCGCCCAAGCTGGCGGCCCACCACGACGCGATCATGCTCGACGGTCGTCTGTACGACCGGCTGGTCGCCCTGGACGAGCGGGCGAAGGCCGGTGAGGTCACGCTGGACGAGCAGGCGGGCTGGCTCCTCAGCGAGAAGCTCCGCGACTTCCGGCGCCTGGGCGTGAACCTCCCCGCCTCGGAGCAGGCGACGCTGCGGGAGCTCAACGAGCGGATCGCCACGCTCGAGGCGCGCTGGAACCCGGTCGTCGTCGCGGGACGTAACGGGGCCGCCGTCCACATCGCGGATCCCGCGCTGCTCGCCGGCCTGACCCCCGAGGACCTCCACGCCGCGAAGGAGGCGGCCTCCCGCCGCGGACTGTCGGGCTGGCTCCTCGAGGTGGTCAACACCACCGGACAGCCCCTCCTCGACAAGCTGGAGAACCGGGACGTACGGCGCCGCCTGTACCAGGCGTCCGTCGGCCGCGGCCTCTCCGGAGAGCACGACACCCGTCCGCTCGTCGTCGAGCTCGCGCGGCTGCGTACGCAGCGCGCCCACCTCCTCGGCTTCGCCCACCACGCGGAGTTCGTCGCGAGTGACGGCTGCGCGAAGACGACCGAGGCCGTCAACGAGATCCTCCATCGCGTGGCCGGCCCGGCGGTACGGAACGCCGAGCTGGAGGCCGCCGAGCTCCAGGAGGCGCTCTCGAAGGACCACCCCGACGCGACGCTCGAGCCGTGGGACTGGCAGTTCTACGCCGAGCGCGTACGGTCCGCGAGGTTCTCGCTGGACGACGAGGTCCTGCGCCCCTACCTGGACTTCGAGCGCGTCCTCGTCGACGGTGTCTTCGCAGCGGCGACCGGGCTGTACGGGATCACGTTCGTCCGCCGGGAGGACCTGGTCGGCTACACGGACGAGTGCCGGGTCTTCGAGGTCCACGATGCCGACGGCGAGCCCATGGCCCTCGTGGTCGTCGACCCCTACGCGCGTCCCAGCAAGCAGGGCGGCGCCTGGATGACGTCCCTCGTGGACCAGAGCGAGCTGCTCGGACTGCTTCCCGTCGTGACCAACAACTGCAACCTCGTCCGGCCCGCGCCGGGCACCCCGACGCTCATGAGCTGGACCAACGTCATCACGCTGTTCCACGAGTTCGGCCACGACCTCCACGGCGTGCTCTCGAAGGTCCGCTACCCTTCGCGGTCCGGTACGGCGACGCCGCGGGACTTCGTCGAGTACCCGAGCCAGGTCAACGAGATGTGGGCCTGGGACCCGGCGCTGCTGCGGTCGTACGCCCGTCACCACGAGACCGGCGAGCCCGTACCGCAGGAGTGGGTCGACACCTTGCAGGCGGCCCGCCACGCGGGCGAGGGCTACGCCGGGACCGAGATCTTCGGCGCGATGATCCTGGACCAGGTGTGGCACCAGACGCCCCTGGAGGAGCTGCCCACCTCACCGGACGAGGTCGAGGACTTCGAGAAGCGCGGCCTGGCGAGCTGGGGGATCGACGTGGCGCTCGTGCCACCCCGCTACCGGACTGCCTACTTCTCCCACACCTGGAGCGGCAGCTACTCGGCCGGCTACTACTCGTACCTCTGGAGCGAGGTCATGGACGCCGACACCGTCGCCTGGTTCCTGGAGAACGGCGGGATGACAAGGGCGAACGGTGACCACTTCCGGAAGACGCTGCTGAGCAGGGGCAGCTCCGTCGACGTCATGGAGTCGTACCGGCGGTTCCGCGGCGCCGACCCGGACGTACGGCACGTGCTCGAACGGCGCGGCCTGGCCTGAGGCCGGGTCGACGTCGGCCGATGCGGGCACAGGAGAAGGTCAGATCAGCGGCCAGGGCACCCGTCGGCCGGTCGTGTCGACGGGCAGCACGCGTGTCGTGAGCAGCCGGCGGACCCGGAGCTGGAGCGCGTCCACCTCGGCGCGGCTGAGGAGCGCCGCCAGCGCCCGCGGCACGGACTCGGCAAGAGGTGCGATGCTCGCGAGGTCCTGCTCGGGGATCTCCTCGCCCGCGAAGTCCCAGATCACAGTACGGAGCTTGAAGTCGGCGGCGAAGCACAGGCCGTGGTCGATCCCGTACACCTGCCCGTCGTCGCCCAGCAGCACGTGCCCGCTCTTGCGGTCCGTGTTGTTGGCGACGCAGTCGAACAGCGCCATCCGCCGGAACGCGTCGTGGAGCTCCCGGCGCGAGTCGTACAGCGAGAAGTAGTGCTGGCGATGGTCGGCCTCGACGAACCGCTGGACGGAGCCGACGCCTGCCGGGGCGTCCTCCCGGACGACGGTGGTCGGGACGAGGTGCCAGCCGAGGTGCTCGGACAGCAGGTACGCGGCGCGTTCCCGCTTGTAGAGCCCGGGGTCGAAGTCCCACAGGGGGCGCTCGCCCGCCTGGGGCTTGTAGACGGCGGGCAGCTGTTCGCCGTCGAGGGTGACCTGCACCACGTACGTGGCGTTGCTGCTGTCGACGACGCGGCCGACGAGGTCGATCTCGCCGGCCTGCAGGACGGTCAGTTCATCCGGGGGCACAGGTGACCGTCGGCGTTGATCGGGAGCTCGCACCAGCGGCACAAGGGGCGGCCGCCGGCGATGGCATCGTCGCTCTGGTCGCAGAACGCCAGCGCCTGGGCCGGAGACAGGAAGACGCGGACGTGCCCGCGGGGGGCGTCCGCGACGGGCTCGCCCTCCTCGTCGGTCTCCTCCACCTCCTCGAGCTGGACGAGCACGCGCGAGCCGTCGACCTCGTACCCGAGACCGATCTCGCCCAGCACGAACTCGGGCTCGAAGGGCGGCGCGATGGGCGTCGGCCGGGGGACGGCCTCCGCCTGGGGCAGGTCCTCGAGGACGCGGCGCAGGTACAGCGCCATGGCCTGCGCCTGCTGCTTCTCGATCTTGATCGTGATCCTGTCGTCGCCGTGGCGGCACTGCAGCAGGAAGACGCGCTGTCCCGGTTCGCCCAAGGCACCCACGGCGAACTCGTCGACGTCGTCGTACTCGGCATAGAGATCGCTCATCGATCGCTCCTCACGATGGCTTGAGTTCGGACAGGGACGAGCCGGCGGAGTTCACGGTCAGCACGACCGGGGCCTGGCCCGACGCGAACGCGATGGCCGAGACCGAGCAGGGGCTGACCACGATGCGCTGGAAGAGGTCGAGGTGCGTGCCGAGAGCGTACGCGACGGCCGCCTTGATCGGGTCGGCGTGACTCACGCAGACCACCGTCTTGCCCTCGTGGGCGGTACGGATCCGCTCGATGGCGGTGACGATCCGGTGCTGCATCTCAGGGAAGCTCTCGCCGCCGGGGAACCGGAACGTCGACGGGGCGCGCTGGACGGACGACCACTCGGGCAGCTTGTACAGCTCGGTGAGCTCGGCGCCGGTCCACTGCCCGAAGTCGCACTCCAGCAGACCGGGCTCGTGGACCGCCTCCAGGCCGAACGCCTCGGCGATCGGCGCCGCGGTCTCGACCGTCCGCTCCAGAGGAGAGCAGTACAGCGCCGCGATCTCGAACCCGGCCAGCCGTGCCGCGACCGACTCCGCCTGGGTACGTCCGCTGTCGGCGAGGTGGAGGCCGGGGGCGCGGCCGGGGAGGACCTTGCCCGTCGTCGGCGTCTGCCCGTGCCGTACGAGCAGGATCGTCGTCACGGGCGGCTGGCTCTTCTCCGCCTGGCGATTCTCCGCCTGGCTCGTCTCGGCCTGGCTCGTCTCGGCCTGGCTCGCCTCCGCCTCGAGCGTGTCGGCCTCGCCCTGCACGCCGCTGGCCGCTTCCTGGTGCTCGTCGCTC
>JACRAA010000203.1 GCA_016213595.1 Actinomycetota bacterium
ATGAGCGCTGCCGGCCGGCTCGAGGTCGGGCCGGAGAGCACCCTGACGCCTCGGCTCGGCACGGGTGCGCTGGCGGTCGACGCAGCCGCCGGCACCCTCACCGAGGACGACGCCACCATGCTGCGGTGGACCGGTCCGTTCGTGCGTTTCAACCTCTACGGGTCGAAGGCGCCCCGATCGTTGGACTTCGCGGGCAGCGAGCGGGACGAGGTCCTCTACACCTCCTTCGACGACTTCGACGGCGCCCAGCGCTTCGACCTCGGAGCCGGCGACGACACCCTCCTGTCGTCCGACGGCAGGGGCGGCGACGGCAGTTCCTACGTCGGAGGTGCGGGTGACGACGCCATCGACCTCTGGGGTGGGAAGCGGCTCGTCGTCGACCTCGGCAAGCGGACCTGGACGTCGCGGAGCGACGCGGGCCGGATCTCGGGCTGGGAGCAGGTCCGGGTCGGCGCCGACCGCCTCGACCTCCGCGGCACGAAGCGTGCCGACGACCTGCAGTTCTATGCCTGCACCGCCATCGTGACCGGCCGCGCCGGCAAGGACACCCTCGTGGCCAACCGCACCGGCGACGCGAGCTACGTGCTCTCGTGCCGTGACGCCCGGAAGTCGGACGTCACGGTCCGGGGCGACGCCGGCCGCGACACGATCAGCGGCACCCGCGGCAGGGACCTGCTCGTCGGCGGGCCCGGGCGCGACACGATCAACGGCAACGCCAACCGCGACCGCTGCAGCGGGGAGAAGCTGAAGAGCTGCGAGGTCCGGCTGCGCTGAGGCGCTACTTCCCCCAGTTGCGGCGGCGCACGGCACGCCGCGGCCTGCCGCCGGCGTACGACCTCGACGAGTCGACGAGGAAGCCGCGCTCGAGGGCCTCGCGGCCGATCAGCATCCGGAAGCCCATCTCGTCACGGTTGCTGAGCGTCATGACGGTCGTGATGGTGCGACCGGCGAGCCGCACGTCGAGGCTGACGGCGTACCTCTGCTCCACCTGGCCGTTGCTGGACCTCACCTCGCGGCGGTCGAGCACCGGCAGGGCCAGCTCGACGTGGTCCTCGTCGGACCGCTGCCAGGGGTGGACGGAGAAGCGCACCCACTCGGCGCCGTGCTGCTCGTAGGCCCCGAGGTCGAAGGCGTGGATGGCCGACGATCGCGCGCCCGTGTCGATCTTGGCCTTCACCCACTCCAGCCCGGCCTGCGGGAGGCCGACCCACTCGCGCCAGCCGACGACCAGCGGCTCGGGCGTCTCGTCAGGGGTGGGCACGCCGCCATCCTGTCAGGTGGCCTCGTGCTTGTATGAGGCCCGTGAAGCTCGCCATCCTGTCCCGCGCACCACGCTCCTACAGCACCCAGCGACTCCGCACCGCCGCGCTCGAGCGCGGCCACGACGTCAAGGTGCTCAACACGTTGCGCTTCGGCATCGACCTCACCGGAGACGAGCCCGACCTGCTGTTCCGCGGCAAGCAGCTGTCGACGTACGACGCCGTGCTGCCGCGCATCGGCAACTCGATCACCTACTTCGGCACCGCCGTCGTGCGGCAGTTCGAGCAGATGGACGTCTACACGCCCAACACCAGCTATGGCATCGCCAACAGCCGCGACAAGCTGCGCGCGACGCAGATCCTGTCGCGTCACAAGATCCCGATGCCGGCGACGACCTTCGTGCAGGACCGGGCCGACGTGATCCCCGCGATCGAGAGCGTCGGCGGCGCGCCCGTCGTGATCAAGCTGCTCGAGGGCACGCAGGGCATCGGTGTCATCCTAGCGCCGACGCTGAAGGTCGCCGAGGCGATCATCGAGACCCTCCAGAGCACCCGGCAGAACGTCCTGATCCAGCGCTTCGTCAAGGAGAGCAAGGGCCGCGACATCCGCGCGCTCGTCGTCGGCGACCGCGTCGTGGCAGCGATGCGGCGCGTGGCACAGGGCGACGAGTTCCGCTCCAACGTGCACCGCGGCGGCAGTGTCGAGCCGGTCGAGCTCGACGAGGAGTTCGAGCGCGTGGCGGTGCGGTCGGCGCAGATCATGGGCCTGCGCGTCGCCGGCGTCGACATGCTCGAGGGGAAGAACGGCCCCCAGGTGATGGAGGTGAACTCCTCGCCCGGCCTGGAGGGCATCGAGGCCGCGACCAAGCTCGACGTCGCCGGCGCGATCATCGACTACATCGACAACCAGGTCGCCTTCCCCGACATCGACGTCCGCCAGCGGCTCACCGTCTCGACGGGCTACGGCGTCGCCGAGATCGTCGTGCACGCCGGCTCCGACATGGTCGGCAAGAAGCTCGGCGACTCCGGCCTCGACGACCGCGACATCACCGTGCTCACGCTGCACCGCGGCCCGCAGGTCATCCCGAACCCGCGCCACAAGACGGTCCTCGAGGGCGAGGACCGCCTGCTCTGCTTCGGCAAGCTCGAGGAGATGCGCTCGATGATCCCGGACCGCAAGCAGCGCCGGGTCAAGCGGCTGATGAAGAAGCACCTGCCGCCGGAGAGCCTCTGACCTCGTCGGGTTAGTACGCGACGCGGGCGCGCCGGCCTACCTCCGTCACGACGGCGTCGACTCCCATCTGTTGGACG
>JACRAA010000206.1 GCA_016213595.1 Actinomycetota bacterium
AGCATCCAGAGGTCGCCGTCCTCGTCCTTCTTCGCGCCGTCGCCGGCGAAGTAGAAGCCCTGCTTGGGGTAGCGCGACCAGTAGGTGTCCTTGAACCGCTGGTCGTCGCCCCACAGCGTGCGGAGCATCGCCGGCCACGGCTGGGTCAGCACGAGGTAGCCGCCCGACCCGTCGGGGACGGACTGGCCGTCGTCGTCCACGACGTCCGCGCCCACGCCGGGCAGGCCCTTCATCGCCGAGCCGGGCTTGCCGGCGGTGACCCCGGGCAGCGGGCTGATCATGATCTGGCCGGTCTCGGTCTGCCACCAGGTGTCGACGACCGGGCAGCGGTCACCACCGATGACCTCGCGGTACCAGACGTACGCCTCCGGGTTGATCGGCTCGCCGACCGACCCGAGCAGGCGCAGCGACGACATGTCGTAGCCGTCGGGGATCTCGCGGCCCTGCTTCATGAACGTCCGGATCGCCGTCGGGGCGGTGTAGAAGATCGTGACGCCGTACTCCTGGATGATCTCCCACCAGCGGCCCTTGTGCGGTGCGTCGGGCGTGCCCTCGTACATCACCTGGGTCGCGCCGTTGGCGAGCGGGCCGTAGACCATGTAGGAGTGGCCGGTGATCCAGCCGACGTCGGCGGTGCACCAGTAGACGTCGTCGTCCTTGAGGTCGAAGACCTCCCAGTGGGTGAACGACGTGCCGGTGAGGTAGCCGCCCGTGGTGTGCAGGATGCCCTTGGGCTTGCCGGTGGAGCCGGAGGTGTACATCACGAACAGCGGGTGCTCGGAGTCGTGCATCTCGGCCTCGTGGTCGGCCGACGCGTTGTCGACGGCCTCGTGCCACCACACGTCGCGGTCGTCGTCCCAGTCGACGTCCTGGCCCGTACGTCGGACGACGAGCACGTGCCGCACCTGGCTCTGCCCATCAGGTCCGCCCGTCTTCTCGACGGCCTCGTCGACCGCGGGCTTGAGTGCACTGGCCGCGCCGCGGCGGTAGCCGCCGTCGGAGGTGATCACGACCTTGGCGTCGCAGTCGGTGATGCGCGAGGCGAGGGCGTCGGCGGAGAAGCCGCCGAAGACGACGGTGTGCGGTGCGCCGAGGCGGGCGCAGGCGAGCATCGCGACGACGACCTCGGGGATCATCGGCATGTAGATCGCGACGCGGTCGCCCTTCTTCACGCCGAGCTCGGTCAGCGCGTTGGCCGCCTTCGAGACTTCGTCCTTGAGCTGGGCGTAGGTGATGTCGCGGGTGTCGTCGTCGGGCTCACCCACCCAGTGGATCGCCACCTTGTCGCCGTTGCCGGCGTCGACGTGGCGGTCCACGCAGTTGACCGCGGCGTTGATGGTGCCGCCGACGAACCACTTCGCAAACGGCGGGTTCGACCAGTCGAGGACCTGGTCCCACTTCTGGCCCCAGTCGAGGCGGTCGGCCGCGTCGGCCCAGAAGGCCTCGCGGTCGGAGTCGGCGCGGGCGTAGGCCTCCTCCTTGACGTTGGCGTCGGCGGCCAGGTCGGCGGGCGGCTCGAAGCGCCGCTCCTCGCGGGACAGGTTCGACAGGGTCTGCTCGGACAAGGTTCTCTCCTGGGTGTGGCGCGGTCGACGGGCTGCGAGAGGAAGGGTGCGACCCCCTCGCCGAACCTACTCCGGCTCGGCGAGGGGGTCACCGTGGTGCTGGGTCAGTGCTGCACGGCGCCTTCGGCACCGGCACCGGTGAGCGCGCGGACCTCGAGCTCGGTGAAGCGGTCCTCCGCCTCGGGCTCCCGCGAGCTGATGGTGCCGAGGTAGCCGAGCAGGAAGCCCAGCGGGATCGACACGATGCCCGGGTTGTTGAGCGGGAAGATCGCCCAGTCGGAGTCGGGGAACATCGAGGTCGGCAGGCCCGACATGACGGGCGACAGCAGCACCAGGCCCACGGCGGAGATGAGACCGCCGTAGATGCTCCACGTGGCACCGCGGGTGTTGAACCGGCGCCAGAACATGTTGTAGATGATCGCCGGCAGGTTCGCCGACGCCGCCACCGCGAAGGCCAGGGCCACGAGGAAGGCGATGTTGAGGCGCTGCGCCGGGATGGACAGCAGGATGGCGACGGCACCGATCGCGAAGGCGGCGATGCGGGCGACCCGCACCTCGTCCTTCTCGCTGACGTCCTGGTCCTTCTTGAGGACCCCCTTGTAGAGGTCGTGCGCCACCGACGACGAGCTCGCCAGGGTGAGCCCGGCGACCACCGCGAGGATGGTCGCGAAGGCGACAGCCGCGATCAGGGCGAGCAGGACCGCACCGCCGGTCGAGCCGTCACCGCCACCCACTGCCTCGGCGAGGAGCGGGGAGGCGAGGTTCTGGTTGCCACCCGCGGCGGGGTCGACCTGGTCACGGTCGAGCAGTGCCGCGGCACCGAAGCCGAGGATCAGCGTCATCAGGTAGAAGGCGCCGATCAGGCCGATCGCCCACAGCACCGACTTGCGGGCGTCACGGGCGGTCGGGACGGTGTAGAAGCGGATCAGGATGTGCGGCAGGCCCGCGGTGCCGAGCACCAGCGCCAGGCCCAGGGACAGGAAGTCGATCTGCGACGTCAGCGTGCTGCCGTACTGGAGGCCGGGCTGCAGGAACGCGTCGCCCTTGCCGGAGTTCTCCGCGGCTGCGCCGAGGAGCGAGGACAGGTTGAAGTTGAACTCGGCGAGCACCAGCAGCACGATCAGCGCCGAGCCCAGCATCAGCAGCACGGCCTTGACGATCTGGACGTAGGTCGTGCCCTTCATGCCGCCGACGACGACGTAGAAGATCATCAGGATGCCGACACCGACGATGGTGAGGTTCTTGATCGCCTCGCTGTCGACGCCGAGCAGCAGGGCGACGAGCGTCCCGGCGCCGACCATCTGGGCGAGCAGGTAGAAGATCGAGACGACGACGGTGGAGACCGACGCAGCGGTGCGGACCTTGCGCTGGTTCATCCGGAAGGCGAGCTGGTCGGCCATCGTGTAGCGGCCGGCGTTGCGGAGCATCTCCGCCACGAGCAGCAGCGCCACCAGCCAGGCGACGAGGAAGCCGATCGAGTAGAGGAACCCGTCGTAGCCGTAGAGCGCGATCGCTCCGGAGATGCCGAGGAAGGACGCGGCCGACATGTAGTCGCCGC
>JACRAA010000207.1 GCA_016213595.1 Actinomycetota bacterium
GACCCCCGCGTCACCCGGGTGGGCCGCTTCATCCGCCGGCTTTCGCTCGACGAGCTGCCGCAGCTGCTCAACGTCCTCCAGGGCCAGATGAGCCTTGTCGGGCCGAGGCCCGCCCTCCCCCGCGAGGTCGCCCAGTACCAGCAGGACGTCCACAGGCGTCTCGACGTCCGGCCCGGTCTCACCGGCCTGTGGCAGGTGTCCGGCCGCTCCGACCTCTCCTGGGACGACACGGTGAGGCTGGACCTCTACTACGTCGACAACTGGTCGCTGCTGCAGGACCTCATGATCCTCACCCGCACGGTCGGGGCCGTCCTCAACTCCCGAGGCGCCTACTGACAAGGCGTGACGTCGGCTCGGTCAGTGGATGGGACCCGAAGCTTCGGGCCCTATCCGTGCAGGGGGGATGCACATAGCATGAGGCACACCGTGGGGGGGACGGACGCGACCGGCGCCTTTGGCGCGCGGCGCAGGTCCGTGCCTGACTCTATTCAGGTAGGAGCGGCATGGACACGCTGAAGGTCGCCGTCATCGGTGCGGGGTACTGGGGCCCGAACCTCGTCCGCAACTTCCGGAGCTCGCCCGACTGGGACCTCGTCGCGGTCTGCGACCTGGACGCCCAGCGAGCAGCCCGGGTCATCGGTGACCGCTCCACCGTCGAGGTCGAGACGGATGTGGCGAAGCTGCTGCAGCGGGACGACATCGACGCCGTGGCTATCGCGACACCGGCCCGTACGCACGCAGAGCTCGCCATCGCGGCGTCGAAGGCAGGCAAGCACGTGCTCGTGGAGAAGCCGCTGGCCTCCACGCTCGAGGATGCTCGCCGGATGGTGCAGGCAGCGGCCGACAACGAGCGGGTCCTCATGCTCGACCACACGTTCTGCTACACGCCGGCCGTACGCCACATCCGCGAGCTGATCGCCCAGGGCGCGATCGGCGACGTCCTGTACGTCGACTCCGTCCGCATCAACCTCGGCCTCGTCCAGCCCGATGTCAACGTGTTCTGGGACCTCGCGCCCCACGACCTCTCGATCCTCGACTTCATCCTGCCCTTCGGCCTCGAGGTCGGGCCGGTCACGGCGACGGGTGCCGACCCCCTGGACACCGGCCGGGCGTGCGTGGGGCACGCGAGCCTTCCGCTTCCGGGCGGTGGCATCGCCAGCATCAGCGTCAACTGGCTCTCCCCCACGAAGATCCGCTCGTTCGTCATCGGCGGCAGCAAGAGCACGCTGGTCTGGGACGACCTGAACCCGATGCAGCGGGTCGCGCTGTACGACCGCGGCGTCGACGTGGCGAGGCGCCCCGAGGACCTGGCCGAGCGGAAGCAGGTCGCCGTCTCGTACCGGATGGGCGACATCCACGTACCGGCACTGCGGGAGACCGAGGCGCTGGGACTCATGGTCGCCGAGTACGCCGCGGCGATCCGTGAGGGTCGGCCTCCGCTCACGGACGGCCACGCCGGGATGCGGGTCCTGTCGCTGCTCCACGCGATCGACGAGAGCCTGGCGACCGGCCGGGCCGTAGCCCCTCAACGGGAGGATGCACGATGACAGCGTTGAAGGGTGCCACCGCGCTCGTGACGGGCGGTGCGGGGACGATCGGGTCCACCGTCGTCGACCAGCTGCTCGAGGCCGGCGTCTCGGAGGTACGGATCCTCGACAGCCTCGTCCGAGGTCGCCGGGCGAACCTGGCCGCCGCCCTCGTCGACCCCCGGACCCGTCTGGTGGAGGGCGACATCCGCGACCGCGACCTCGTCCGCGACCTGACCCGCGGCAGCGACCTGGTGTTCCACCTGGCCGCGATCCGCATCACGCAGTGCGCCGAGGAGCCGAGGCTGGCCAACGAGGTCCTCGTGGACGGCACATTCAACGTCGTCGAGGCCGCGGCCGCCGAGCACGTCGGCAAGGTCGTCGCGTCGTCGTCGGCGTCCGTGTACGGGCTGGCGGAGGAGTTCCCGACGAGCGAGCGGCACCACCCGTGGAACAACGACACGTTCTACGGCTGGGCCAAGGTCATGAACGAGGGGACGCTCAAGAGCTTCCGCGCCACGCAGGGCCTCGACTACGTCGCGCTGCGGTACTTCAACGTGTACGGACCACGGATGGACATCCACGGCCTGTACACCGAGGTGCTCATCCGCTGGATGCAGCGGATCGTCGCCGGACAGCCGCCGCTGATCTTCGGCGACGGCGCCCAGACCATGGACTTCGTCTACACGACGGACATCGGGCGGGCCAACCTCCTCGCCGCGGCATCGGACGTGACCGAGGGCGTGTACAACATCGCCAGCGAGCAGGAGACCTCGTTGCGGGGCCTGGCCGAGGCGCTGCTGCGCACGATGGGCTCCGACCTCCACATCGAGTTCGGGCCGGAACGGCAGGTCAACGGGGTGACCCGGCGGCTGGCGACGACCGAGGCGGCTCGTCGCGACCTGGGGTGGACGGCGAGCGTCGGTCTCGAGGACGGGCTGCGCAGGCTCGTCGACTGGTGGCTCGTCGAGAGGGAGACGGACTCCGAGCTCAGCGGGGTGGTGTGACGTGGACCGCATCAACGTCATGCAGCCCTGGCTCGGCGAGGAGGAGGTCGCTGCTGTCACCGAGGTGCTGAGGTCCGGCTGGGTCGCCCAGGGGCCACGGGTCCGCCAGTTCGAGGAGGCCTTCGCGGCGCGGCAGCAGGCACCGTACGCCGTGGCCGTCTCCTCGTGCACGACCGCGCTGCACCTGGCCCTGTACGTGGCGGGCATCGGAGCCGGCGACGAGGTCGTCGTCCCGTCGTTCTCGTTCATCGCGACGACGAACGCCGTGCGCTACGTCGGGGCCGACCCCGTGTTCGCCGACGTCGACGCCCTCACGGGCAACGTCACGGCCGAAACGGTCCTCCCGCGCCTCACCGAGCGGACGCGCGCCGTGATCGCGGTCGACCAGGGCGGGGTGCCCGTCGACCTCGACCCGCTGCGCGAGCTCTGCGACCCGCGCGGC
>JACRAA010000210.1 GCA_016213595.1 Actinomycetota bacterium
CGCGCCACGTGAGCGCACGCATGCCGATGAGGTCGACCACACCGAGGAAGTTGGACTCAGCACCGATGGGCAGCTGTACGACCAGCGGGTTGGCGTTCAGCCGCTCCCGGATGGTCTTGACGCAGAAGTCGAACGAGGCGCCCGTACGGTCCAGCTTGTTGATGAAGCAGATGCGGGGAACCCGGTAGCGGTTCGCCTGGCGCCAGACGGTCATCGACTGCGGCTCGACACCCGCGACACCGTCGAAGACGCAGACCGCGCCGTCGAGGACACGCAGCGAGCGCTCGACCTCGATGGTGAAGTCCACGTGGCCGGGCGTGTCGATGATGTTGATCTGGGTGCCCTTCCAGAAACAGGTCGTCGCGGCCGACGTGATCGTGATGCCGCGCTCCTGCTCCTGCTCCATCCAGTCCATCGTGGCGGCGCCGTCGTGCACTTCGCCGATCTTGTAGTTGATGCCCGTGTAGAACAGGATCCGCTCGGTCGTCGTCGTCTTGCCGGCGTCGATATGCGCCATGATCCCGATGTTGCGGACCTTGGCTAGGTCGATCGTCTTCTCAGCTGCCACGAGCTTCTACCCTCTTCGTTTCCTGTTGCGTTGATGTGTTGGCGGGCATGGGTACGCCCTCGGACCGGCAGCGCTGCCGGGACCGAGGGCGCCCAGGGTCACCAGCGGTAGTGGGCGAAGGCGCGGTTGGCCTCGGCCATCTTGTGCGTGTCCTCACGGCGCTTCACGGCCGCGCCGAGGCCGTTGGCCGCGTCGAGGATCTCGTTGCGCAGACGCTCGGCCATCGTCTTCTCACGACGGGCGCGGGAGAAGCTGACGAGCCAGCGCATGGCGAGGGTGTTGGCCCGAGCCGGCTTGACCTCGATGGGGACCTGGTAGGTCGCGCCACCGACACGCCGGCTCTTCACCTCGATGCTCGGCCGGACGTTGTCCAGCGCGCGCTTCAGGGTCTGTACGGGATCGGTGCCACCGGACTTCTCCCGGGTGCCCTCGAGCGCGGTGTAGACGATGCTCTGGGCAATGGTCTTCTTGCCGTCGAGCAGGATCTTGCTCACGAGCTGCGAGACGAGGGGCGACCCGTACACCGGGTCGACCATCACGGGGCGCTTGGGCGCTGGACCCTTACGAGGCATTACTTCTCCTTCTTCGCGCCGTAGCGGCTGCGAGCCTGCTTACGGCCCTTGACGGCCTGGGTGTCGAGTGCGCCACGGATGATCTTGTAGCGAACGCCGGGGAGGTCCTTCACACGGCCGCCACGCACGAGCACCATGGAGTGCTCCTGCAGGTTGTGGCCGACACCGGGGATGTACGCGGTGACCTCGACCCCGCTGGAGAGCCGGACACGGGCGACCTTGCGCAACGCGGAGTTCGGCTTCTTGGGCGTCGTCGTGTACACGCGAGTGCACACACCGCGGCGCTGCGGTGAACCCTTGAGCGCAGGGGTCTTCGTCTTGCTCACCTTGTCGGTCCGGCCCTTGCGGACCAGCTGCTGGATCGTAGGCACCTGGATGTATCTCTTTTCCGTGTCGCTGGAGTATCTCCCCAGCTTGTGGTGGTCCGGGGCCCGGAGGCCTCGGGAAGCCTGGCGCACCACCGGAGCGCTCCCTAAGCGTGGGAGACGGCGACCGGACCGGTGCTCGTGACAACGAGTCCGCCGTCACGTTTCGTACGGCCATGCTCACCTGAGAAGGGCGCAGAGGCACGCACACGAGCCCGGACAGACCGGACCCAACGTGAAAGGCTAGTCGTTGGAGCCTGCAGGGTCAAAACAGGAGGTCTCCGAGGCGGTACTCCCCCTCGTGGGCCCCTTCATGCCGACGGCTCCCAGGCGCTGCCCGGGAGCCGTCGGACATGGTCGGACGTCAGCGCATGCCGAGGTCGTAGTCGTCCAGAGGGACGACGGCGCCAGAGCCGTTGCCGAAGTCGTAGTCGAACGGGTCGTACGTGATCGCGTACGCCTTGGCACGTGCCTCCGGCGTCGGCTCGACCCGGATGTGGCGGTACCGGACGAGACCGGTACCAGCCGGGATCAGCTTGCCGAGGATCACGTTCTCCTTGAGGCCCCGCAAGGAGTCCGACTTGGCGTGGATCGCCGCATCGGTGAGCACCTTGGTGGTCTCCTGGAACGACGCCGCCGACAGCCAGGACTCGGTGGCCAGCGACGCCTTGGTGATGCCCATGAGGACCGGACGGCCCTGAGCCGGCTGACCGCCCTCGGTGATCACCGCGCGGTTCTCCGTCTCGTACGACTTCCGGTCCACGAGCTCGCCCGGGAGCATCGACGTGTCACCGCTCTCGATCACCGTGATCCGGCGCAGCATCTGCCGGATGATGATCTCGATGTGCTTGTCGTGGATCGGGGCGCCCTGGGTCCGGTAGACCTGCTGGACCTCCTCGACCAGGTGCTCCTGCACCCGGCGGACACCGCGCACGCGCAGCACGTCCTGGGGGTCGACGGTGCCGGCGGTGAGCTGCCCACCTCGACATGGTCGCCGTCCTTGATGGCGTGGTGCACGCGGTTGATGTCGTCCCACTCGAGACGCGCGCGCCTCGGGACCGGGTAGGCGAGGTCCTCGCCACCGTCGTCCCGGACGAGCACGAGCTTGCGCGTGCGGTCGGTCTCGTCGATACGGATCCGTCCGGCCGCCTCAGCGATCGGC
>JACRAA010000035.1 GCA_016213595.1 Actinomycetota bacterium
GAGTGTCCCGTACGTCAGGGCGAGGTTCCCGGATGGGTGCAGCGCCGCGTAGATCGTTCCGGCGAGCGCCACGAGCACGCTGCTGCCGAGGTTGTCGCTGACCTGGAGCGCAGCGTTGTTCCGGCCCTGTGCGAGCGGCTGGGACAGGTTGATGACTGCCAGGGACGTGGACGTGATGGCGAAGCCCATACTGAAGCCCGCCAGGATCCACCCGGCGACGATGACTCCCAGCCACAGCGACGGCAGCGCCGCGCCGACCCCCACGGCCCCGAGGGCCAGGGCGAGTGTGATGTTGCCCACGAGGATGATCCGGCCCCTCGGCAGCCAGGAGATGGAGCGGGACTGCACCCAGGACGCTGTCGTCCAGCCGACCGCGCCCACGGTGAGGAGGCCGCCGGCCAGCAACAGGCTCCAGCCGTGCTGCTCCACCATCATGAGCGGCAGGAACGACTGGGCGCCGAAGAAGGGACCGGCGATGAGGAAGCGCGAGCCCAGGACGCTGAGGATGGAGCCGCGACGTGCCGCCCGTCCGGAGGGGACCTGGGGCGCGCGTACGGGCAGCAGGGGCGGGACGCCGACGAGCAGCAGCACGGCGCCGGCCGCCAGCGCCAGCCAGATCGTCCATGGCAGGTTGCCGTGCGCGTCGGCGAACTGCTGGCCGGCCAGCTGGAGGGCGGCCACTCCGAGAGCCGTGGCGACCGCGGCCCAGTACGGGACGGGCCGGGGCTGCTCGCCGTCCGGGTCGAGCTCGTGCTGCCGTCGCAGCAGGGCCAGTGGCTGCGCACACAGGACCGAGGCGACCACGAGGATCGGCAGCACCGAGAAGAACACCCAGTGCCAGCTCAGCGTCCTGGTCAGCCACGCGGCGATCGGCGGCCCGACGAACGACGGGACCACCCAGCAGGTTGAGAACAGGCCCATGAGCTTCGGGCGCTCCGACGCCTCGAACGCGTGCGCCAGAACCACTGCCCACCCGATGTTGACGAGCCCGCTGCCGATCCCCTGAAGCGTCCGGCCCAGGAGCAGGACGGCCATGACGGGTGCGAAGCCGGAGACCAGCAGGCCAAGGGCGAAGGCCGCGAACCCCACGTACAAGGGGACGACCGGGCCGTACCGGTCGGCGACCCTCCCGCCGACGACGGTCGTGGACATCATGCCGATGACGAACAGGGAGAACACCCACGCGTACAGCTCACGCTGGCCCAGGTCGGCGGCGGCGGCAGGCATCGCGGTGCTCACGCTCATCGACTCGAAGGCGATCGCGAGCACCCCCGCGCACAGCCCGACCACGAGCGACTTCTTGGACACGACCGGCCATTCCATCACATCAGATGAGAGTTCTCCGGCATGCCGCGGATAGCCACCGGTCCTGGGTATGGAACTGTTCTGCAAGCATCCGCAGAACGGAGCCGGCACATGGACGCGACGTACGACCTCGCGCTGATGCGCGGTCGCGCCGTCGTCCACTCAGGAGTGGCGAAGCTGAGACGCCTCCACGGTCGTACGTCGCTGCAGGTGAGGCTGTCGGAGGACATGACCCGGTACGACGAACCGGGCGGCGGGAGTGTGGACCTGCCGACCTTCATCTCCCTGCCGATGGGCTTCGAGGACGTCGAAGTGGATGTGGACGTGTGCAGCCGGCTTCATGACGACGCCCCGCCGACCGCAGTTCCGCTTGCCGGCCTCGCCTACCGCCTGTCCGGTCACGACCGCCGCCGAGGGCGAGTCGAGGTGCGTCCGCTCAACGGGACTCCGGCCGCGCCCCCGACCGCCCACACCCGTCGCGCCGCAGAGTTCGTCCCGTCCCAGGAATGGCCGTTCGACGAGCTGAGCCGGGAGACGTCGTCAGAAGGTGCAGCGTCCGAGACGTGGACCCGTGTCTCCGCCCACATCGACGGCACTCGCCTCGTGGCCATGGTCGACGGTGAGGTGGCCCTCGTCATCCCCGTCAACAGGGCGGCCGCCCTCCGTGGCGACCTCGGTCTGTTCGTCGATGTCGGTACGGAGGCCTACTTCTCGAACCTGCGGGTCACCCCGGTCTGACGTCCTGCGTCCACCTCGTACGTTCCTTGAGGTGCGCGATCAGTCCCGGCATCGCTGCTTCCACCGCTGTGAGCGTCTCGTCGAAGTCCGAGTCAGGTCCGTACCAGGGGTCCGGCAGTCCGATGCCTGGTCCCAGCTCCGGGTCGAACTCGCTGAGCAGCCTCACGTCGGCATCGGGTGCGAGCGCGAGCAGCCGCTGCCGGTGGTGCTCCTCGGCAGCGATGACGAGGTCCGCGTCGGCGACCTCGTGCGCCGTGACCCGATGGGCCCGGTGGTGGCCGATGTCGTACCCGGCGCGCTGGAGAACCTTGCGGGCGCGGTGGTCAATGGGGTTGCCGAGCTCCTCCGCGGACGTCCCACCCGATGTGATGCGGACGTCCACGCCCTCACGAGCGGCATGCGCTGCCGCGACGCGCTCCATCATGGGCGAGCGGCAGATGTTGCCCGTACAGACCATGAGGACCTTCATGCGCCGACCAGCGTCGCGACGAGGATCGCCTTGATGGTGTGGAGGCGGTTCTCGGCCTGGTGGAAGACGATGCTCGCCTCCGACTCGAAGACCTCGTCGGTGACCTCGAGGCCGCCCTCGATGCCGGACAGGCGCTGGATGTCACCGCCGAGCGACGTCTTCATGTCGTGGAACGCAGGCAGGCAGTGCATGAACTTCACGTCGGCGTTGCCCGTACGGTCGAGGAGGCTCCGGTCGACGCGGTACGGCAGGAGCATCGGCACCCGCTCGAGCCACACCTCCTTCGGCTCACCCATCGACACCCACACGTCGGTGTAGACCACGTCGACGCCCCGGACGCCCTCGTCGACGTCGTCGGTGATGGTGATGCGCGCCCCCGACTCGTCGGCCAGTGCCCGCGCCTGCTTCACGATGTGGGGCCAGTTCTGCAGGGGTGTCGGAGCCACGATCCGTACGTCCATGCCCATCAGCGCAGCGGTCACGAGGAGGGAGTTGCCCGTGTTGTAGCGGGAGTCGCCCACGTAGGCGAAGGAGATGTCCGAGAAGTCCTTGCCCGTGTGCTCCCGCATCGTGAGCAGGTCGCAGAGGCTCTGCGTGGGATGCCACTCGTTGGTGAGCCCGTTCCAGACCGGCACGCCCGCGTGCCTGGCGAGCTCCTCGACGACCGCCTGGCCGGCGCCCCGGTACTCGATGCCGTCGTACATGCGCCCGAGCACGCGCGCGGTGTCGGCGGGCGACTCCTTGTGGCCGATCTGCGAGCCGGACGGGTCGAGGTACGTGACGTGGGCGCCCTGGTCGTAGGCGGCCACCTCGAACGCGGCGCGCGTACGGGTCGACGTCTTCTCGAAGATCAGCGCGAGGTTGAGGCCTTCCAGCATCGTGGTCTCGCGCCGCGCCTTCTTGGCGGCCTTGAGCTCCGCGGCGAGGTCCACGAGATAGCTGAACTCCTCGCGGGTGAAGTCGACTTCCTTGAGGAAGCTCCGACCGACCAGGTCGACCATCCGTACTCCTTGGGACGCGGAAAGCCGTCACTCTACCGAGCGGCGTCGACGCGTGGCTGCTGACAACCAGCACTTCGATCGAAAGGCCTGTCAGGACAGGGCGCGGACGGGCCGCCGCTCCCGCGGAGGGCGAGCGTCTGGGGCGGGTGCCCGCATCCGTGAGCAGCGCGGGCAGTAGTGTCGGCGCCGTGGACGCGCCCTGGGTGAAGCACTACCAGCCGGGGGTCCCGGCCGAGATCGAGCTGCCGACCGAGTCCCTCGTCGCGCTCCTCGAACGGTCCGTCCACGAGGCGGCCGACTCGGTCGCCACGGAGTTCTTCGGGCGGACGACGACGTACGCAGAGCTCGGCGACCAGATCTCCCGAGCGGCCGAGGGACTGAGGCGTCTGGGCGTCCAGAAGGGCGACCGCGTCGCGATCGTCCTGCCCAACTCGCCGCAGCACGTCGTCGCGTTCTACGCGGTGCTCCGGCTGGGCGCCGTGGTCGTGGAGCACAACCCCCTATACCCCGAACGGGAGCTGCGCCACATCTTCGAGGACCATGCGGCCCGCGTCGCGATCTGCTGGGACGTGGCGGTGCCCAAGCTCAAGGCGATGCCGGCCGACGTCCCGCTCGAGCGCATCGTCTCGGTCAACCTGCTCGACGCGTTCCCCACCGTCAAGCGGCTCGCGCTCAGCCTGCCCGTACCGAAGCTGCGCGAGACGCGCGCCAAGCTGACGCAGCCGGCTCCCGGAACGGTCGCGTGGAAGGAGCTCCTCGGGTCCGGCCCGCTCGTCGACCGGCACCCGCGCCCGGCCGTCACGGACCTCGCGGTGATCCAGTACACGTCCGGCACCACCGGTGTGCCGAAGGGCGCGATGCTCACCCACCTCAACCTGTACGCCAACGCGCGTCAGGGTGAGGCCTGGATGCACGGCGCGGAGTACCGCAAGGAGATCTTCTACGCGATCCTGCCGATGTTCCATGCGTTCGGGATGACGCTGTTCCTCACGTACGGGATCCTCAAGCAGGCACGTCTCGTGATCTTCCCCTCCTTCGACGTCGACCTGGTCCTCGATGCCGCCAAGAAGTCGCCGCCGACCGTCTACTGCGCGGTGCCGCCCATCTACGAGCGGACGGCGGCTCGTGCGATGGAGCTGGGAGTCTCCCTCCGGAGCGCCAAGTACTGCATCTCGGGCGCCATGAACCTGCCCCAGCCGGTCGTGGAGCTGTGGGAGTCCGTGTCGGGCGGACTGCTGGTCGAGGGGTACGGGATGACCGAGGCCTCGCCCGTCTGTCTCGGCAACCCGTTCCACCCGAGCCGCCGTACGGGCACCATCGGGATCCCGTTCCCCAGCACGTTCATGAAGGTCGTCGACCCTGACGACCCCACCCGGGAGGTGGAGCAGGGCGAGCGCGGGGAGCTCCTCATCCACGGCCCCCAGGTCTTCGCCGGCTACTGGAACATGCCCGAGGAGACGCAGGCGACACTCCTGCCCGGAGGGTGGCTGCGAACGGGTGACCTCGTGACCGTCGACGCCGACGGCTTCACGACCATCGTCGACCGGGTCAAGGAGCTCATCATCACCGGAGGGTTCAACGTGTCTCCCTCCGAGGTCGAGGCGGTGCTCCGGGGGCATCCGAACCTGGTCGACGCCGCTGTCGTCGGGGTCCCGTCCCCGCACGGCGGCGAGAGGGTCGTCGCCATGGTGCTCGTGAGGCCTGGGTCGGTGCTCGACGAGGCCGGCGTGCTCGACTGGTGCCGCGAGCGGCTGGCGGCCTACAAGGTCCCCCGCCAGATCGTCACGGTGGACGACCTGCCGAAGTCGATGCTCGGCAAGGTGCTGCGAAAGCAGGTCCGCGAGGACTACCTGGCGGCCCAGGGAGGGCCTGCCTGACGGTGACGCCGCCGCTCGCGGGTGTCGGGCCGGAAGGCGCCTCTCGAGTCAGTGGACGGGGTGTGCGGCCAGGGCTGCGGCCAGGGCCACGTTGCGCTGCAGGAAGCCGTGCCACGCGGCAGGCGCGGACAGGGCCTCCGTCAGGTCCGTGCCCTGGTCCCAGGTCCGCAGCCTGCCGTTCCTGACTGCGAGCGTGAGGCGCTGACCGCGTGACGAGAGGCTCAGGTCGAGGTCAGGGGTACCGACGAACCGTACGGGCGCCGTGACCCAGTCGAAGCCCGCGAGCTCCGCCTGGATGGTGGCGGCCGTCTCGTACCGCTCCGCCTGTGCGGCCGCGTCCCGCCTCGCCGTGAGGACCTCCCGGACCGCCGCCACCGCTGCCTCGTCCCTCCCGAGCACGTCCTGGATCCGGCAC
>JACRAA010000209.1 GCA_016213595.1 Actinomycetota bacterium
GCCGTACTGCGCGCAGAGCCGCTCAGCCTGTGCGGAGGCACCGTCGACGTTGAGGTCCGCCAGGACGACCGTGGCGCCCTCGGCGAGCAGCCACTCGGTGATCCCCAGGCCGAAGCCCTGTGCCGCGCCGGTCACGACGGCGATCTTGCCGGTGAGCCGGCCGGCGGAGGCGCCTGCGGCGACCTTCTGGCGGTACGCCTCGGCCTCCCAGGTCTCGATGAAGCCCCGCTGGGCCGGGGTCATGACCTGGACCGTACCGATCCGGTTCGCGTCCCGCGTCACGCGGAGCGCGTCGGTGAAGATCGCGAGCGCGTTGTCCGCGGCCGCCGCGTCCTTGCCCGCCGCGAAGACGACGGTGTGCGGTACGACGACGATGACAGGCGCCTTCCCGTACTGGGCCCGGTAGTCGGCGACCGCGGCGGTCGCGGCCTGCGCGGCCTGGGCGATGTCATCGACCCGGACCACGCAGGGCAGCGAGCCCGCGTACACGATCTGGTCAGGGATGAGCGGACCGCGCGCCAGCATGGCCGAGTCCGGCCCGGTCTCGGCGCGGACCAGGTCATCGGCGTCGCTCACGACGACAGCCAGCCGCTCGCCCCCGAGGAGGCCGCGCAGCGTGGGGGCGACGGCGTCGATGATCGTCCGCGTCGCGGCCTCGTCACTGGCCGGTACGGCGGCCGGCGGTACGGCCTCGATGGCGTCACGGACTGCGTCCGTGACCCGTGCGACGTGAGCCCTGATCTCCGCGGCCGTGTCGCCGGAGACGATGATGCCGTGGTTGCGCAGCAGCGTGATCCGCGGCGCCGGGTTGCCGGTACGAGCGGTGTAGGCGTCGCGGGCGGCGGCGATGCCCCTGGCCAGCGGGACACCGGGGTCGATGTAGTCGACGACGACCGCCTCGTCGCCGAGGAGACGTTCCGCGAGGGCCACGGCGTCCGCGTTGCACGTCAGGGCGTTCGCCGTGAGCGGGTGCAGGTGCAGGACCAGCGGCTCGTCCATGAGCGCGTGGAAGAGGATCTCTACGCTCGGGCGCCGCCCGCCGGTGTAGCCGGGCAGCAGTGCCGCGCTCGCGGCAGCCATGACGGGGTCACCCTCCACCGGCGCATCGCCGACCAGGGCGTCGAGCAGCGTCGCGAGGTCGAGCGGTACCAGATCCTCCCTCGAGAGCGTCAGCAGCGGCACGCCACTCGGCTTGATGTGGAGGACCCCGTCGACCTTCACGGAGGCGTTACCGCCTCCCGCCCGCGAGTACTCCGGCTCGCCGTAGGCGTTGGCCACCTCGATGAGGTCGGCGAACAGCTGCTCAGACATGGGTGGTCCCCTCGATGATGGCGGCGCCTTCGGTGACGAGCTCTTCGACGTCGGCGGCCGGGAGGCCCGCGGCGTCCACGTAGCCCGGCCTGCCTGCGGCAACCCGCGCCTGGTGGGCCGCGACGATGCAGGTGCCCCGCCAGAACGCTCCGCGCGCGGCTGCTGAAAGGGGCCCGTCCGTACAGGCAGGGTCGAACGGGATGCGGTCGGCCGTGTTGTGCTCCGTCCCGGCGACGACCTCGATCCCCGCCTCGAGGAATGCCTGGACGTACTCGTCCACGACGGCCGACGTGTTGCGGATCGGGATGAGCTCGGCGAGGTGGATGCCGCGCTCCACGAGGCGCCGCGCCAGCGCAGCCGCCGGCTCCTCGAAGGGGCAGACCGGGTCGACGCCGTCAGCCAGGGTCGGGTAGCACGGGATGCCGCCCATCGCGAGCACGTAGGCGTACGCCGCCTCGAACGACAGCGGCACCTCGGGGGCGAACCCGGCCGTACCGGCCTTGAGGAGCCGTGACCGTACCTCGCCCTGCATCCCCACCGGGTCGTCGAGTGCAGCCTTCGCCGGCACGCCGTACGCCTTCTCGAGGACGCCTGCCCGCTCGTCCACCGGGAGCGCGGTGACGGCCTCCTCGACCGCGCGGGCGATGTGACGCTCCTGGAGCGAGACCCACTCGACGGGCACGGCGGCGCGTTCGGCGACGTCGGCGGCGATCGACTCGGCCGTGAGGGGCCGGTCGAGACCGGCAGCGCGGAGGTGGGTATCCAGCTTCTCGACCATCTCGGTGGCCCGGGCGTCGTTGCCGCCCCGGATCTCGCCGGCGATCGCCGCCGCCTCGGGCGACTTCTCACGGAACGGGTCGATGCCCTTGCCGCAGACGTACATGCGGCCCGGGTTCGCCGGGTCGTTGATGCGGGTGCCGGAAGCCTCGAGGTCGGGGACCAGGGTGATGAACTCGAGGCCGAACAGCGGCACGATCCCGGCCTCACGGCACAGCTCCGCGAAGCGTGCGTACACCTGCTGGTCGTAGAAGTTCGAGATCCCGATCGCGCGAGCCCCCTCCGCGTGTGCGCTGGCGACGACGTCCTCCGGCGTGGTGAAGGCCGAGAAGTTCGGCGGCACGTGAACGTGGGTGTTGACGATCGGCGTGGTCATGACTCCTCCTACCGGGCGAACGCGCGACGTTCCGCGTCGGCCCATTGCTGCTGACTGATCCCGAGGACGCCCGGGGTGTAGCGCTTCAGCGTCGAGCTGGCCCGTGCCACCTCGCGGAGCTCCCTGAGCCCGCCCGACAGGGCTCCCATCGCCCTGGCCTGGACGAGGAGGTTCCCCATCGCCGTACCCTCCGTCGGCCCGGCGACGACGGGTAGCCCGGTCGCCTCAGCGGTGAGCTGGCAGAGCAGCTGGTTCTGGGAACCGCCGCCGACGATGTGGACGACCTCGATGTCGCGGCCGGCCATCTCGCACGCGTCCCGGATGGCGACGCGGTACGTGAGCGCGAGGGAGTCGATGATGCAGCGGGTGAGCTCGTCCTGCGTGCGGGGGGCCACCTGGCCAGTCTCGACCGCCATCGCCGCGAGCCGCCCGGGCATGTCCCCCGGCGGGAGGAGCCGCTCGTCGTTCATGTCGAGCACGCATGCCAGCGGGGGCAGCGTGGCCGCGGCCGCGACGCGCTGCGGCAGCGGGACGGGCGGGGTCGTCTTCTCCCACGTCCGGATCGACTCCGAGAACACCCAGAGGCCCATGACGTTCTTCAGGTAGCGGACGGTCCCGTCGAGCCCGAGCTCGTTCGTGAAGTTGAGCCTTCGGCTCGCCTCGGTGAGGACCGGCGCGTCGAGCTCGAGGCCGACCAGCGACCAGGTGCCGCTCGAGATGTAGGCGAACCGGTCGGTGGTGGTGGGGACCGTGACGACCGCTGAGGCCGTGTCGTGGCCACCGACGGCGACGACCGGTACGGGCCGGGCGAGCCGTACCGCCGGGGCGCCGACGGTTCCGGGTTCGACGAGCTCCGGGAGGACCCTGCCCAGCGGCAGCCCGTACAGCCGGCTCACGTCCGCGACCGTCTGCGGACACCAGCGGCGCGTCGTGACGTCGAGGAGGCCGGTCGTCGAGGCGATCGTCACCTCGGCGACACCGACGCCGGTGAAGTGGTGCGCGATGAGGTCGGGAAGGAGGAGCACCTGCGCGGTGGCGTCCCAGCCGCCCTGGTCGGCACCCGCGACTAGCTGGAAGACGGTGTTGAAGGGCATCACCTGGAGCCCGCACCGTGCGTACATGGTCGAGGGGGGGATCTCGGAGAAGACCTTGTCGGGCACCCCGTCCGTGCGGGAGTCGCGGTAGTTGTAGGGGTCCTCGAGCAGGGACCCGTCCGCACGGATGCGCCCGTAGTCGACGCCCCAGGTGTCGACCCCGATGCTCTGGACCTCGATGCCTCTCTGCTGGGCTGCCTCGAAGCCGCCGGCGACGGCGGTGACGAGCGTGTCGAAGTCCCAGTGCAGCTCCTCGACGCCGTCCCGCATCACGGTGGAGGACGGGGTCACGAAGCGAGCGGTCTCGCTGAGCTCCAGGCGGCCGTCGTCAAGAACACCCAGGATGACGCGTCCGCTGCTCGCCCCCAGGTCGGCGGCGGCGAAGGCTGCCGGGCCGGTGTGCGTCATCGCTCCTCCTCGAGCACAGTGCACCCTCGATCATCGGGACCGTACTGTGTTCCGCGAGCCTAGCGCGAATCGATTCGCTCTAGTCTTCAGGAGCGTTTGTAAGGTCCTGCACAAGTCCTTGACGTGGACTCGGAGCCGAGCATACACTGAATCGATTCATTCGCCATCCCTGAGGAGCAAAGATGCCCCAGTTCACTCAGATCGCCGACCGCCTTGCGACTCTTGAGATCGAAGTCCCTTCGTGGGCGTACGGCAACTCCGGAACACGCTTCAAGGTTTTCGCCCAGCCTGGCACACCTCGGACGGTCCAGGAGAAGATCGCGGACGCCGCGCAGGTGCACAAGGCGAGCGGGCTTGCACCGGCTGTGGCCCTCCACATCCCGTGGGACAAGGTCGACGACTACGACGGCCTCACGGCGTTCGCCGCGGACCACGGCGTCCGGATCGGCACCATCAACTCCAACACTTTCCAGGACGAGGACTACAAGCTCGGCAGCCTCTGCAACATCAACGCAGCGACCCGCAAGAAGGCCGTCCAGCACAACCTCGACTGCATCGACATCATGACGGCGACCGGTTCGCGCGACCTGAAGATCTGGCTCGCGGACGGCACGAACTACCCGGGCCAGGACGACATCCGCAGCCGCCAGGACCGTCTGGCCGAGAGCCTCGCCGAGATCTACGCGGGTCTCGGCCCCGACCAGCGCCTGGTCCTGGAGTACAAGTTCTTCGAGCCGTCCTTCTACACGACCGACGTCCCGGACTGGGGCACATCACTTCTCCACTGCCTGGCGCTCGGCCCGAAGGCGTACGTCTGCCTCGACACCGGCCACCACGCACCCGGCACGAACATCGAGTTCATCGTCGCCCAGCTGCTGCGCCAGAAGCGGCTCGGCTCGTTCGACTTCAACTCCCGCTTCTACGCCGACGACGACCTCATCGTCGGTGCCGCCGACCCGTTCCAGCTGTTCCGGATCCTGTACGAGGTGGTGCGGGGCGGTGGGCTGGAGAGCCCCGACGTCACGCTGATGCTGGACCAGTGCCACAACATCGAGCCGCACATCCAGGGCCAGCTCCGGTCGGTGCTCAACGTCCAGGAGATGCTCGCGAAGGCGCTCCTGGTCGACTGCGACGCGCTGGCAGAGGCTCAGGCGGCCGGCGACGTGCTCGGCGCGAACGGCATCTTCATGGACGCCTTCTACACCGACGTCCGTGCCGACCTCGCCGACTGGCGCGAGTCCAGGGGCCTCCCCCGCGACCCGATCGCCACCTTCATCGCCAGCGGCTACCAGAAGGGCATCGAGGCTGAGCGCGTGGGCGGCCAGCAGGCGGGCTGGAACTGACCGTACGAGCTCCCGACGGCGACCCCTTCCCGGCGCAGGCCGGGGAGGCGTCGTCCTGTCCGGTCCTACCGTCCCGGCACGCGTCGCCGGTCCCGGAAGCACCCGGTAGCCTGGTAGCCATGTCCGAAGCCCAGCTCCGCAACCTCCGCGACCCGATGTTGGTCATGGCGTTCAGCGGCTGGAGCGACGCCGCACAGGCCGCCAGCGAGGCCGCCGACCACATCGTCAGCCAGTACGACGGTGAGGTCGTCGCGTCGGTGGACCCGAACGACTTCTACGACTTCCAGTCGTCGCGTCCCATCGTCAGCCTCGACAGCGACGGGGACCGTGTGATCTCGTGGCCGACCACTGAGGTCCTGCTCTGCCACCTGCCCATGCGCGACGTGGTCGTCATCCGCGGCCCCGAGCCCAACTTCCGCTGGCCCTCGTTCGCCGCCACCCTGTCCGCGATCATCGCGATCGCCGAGCCGGAGCTCGTCATCGTGCTCGGCGCGCTGCTCACCGACAGCCCCCACTCCCGGCCCGTCCCGATCTCGCTGAGCAGCGGCGACGTCGCGGTGCGCGAGAAGTACGGAGCGGAGCGGTCGAACTACGAGGGACCGACCGGCATCAACGGCGTCATGGTGGAGGCCTGCCACATCGCCGGCATCCCGACCGTGAGCGTCTGGGCGGCCTGCCCTCACTACGTCGCGACGCCTCCGAACCCCAAGGCGACGCTCGCCATCGTCAGCCGCCTCGAGGACCTGCTCGGCGGCCCCATCGACCTTGGTGACCTGGCCGCCCGAGCCGAGCTGTGGGAGCGCAGCGTGGACGACCTGGCGGCTGACGACCCCGACGTCGCGGAGTACATCTCCAACCTCGAGAGCGCGAGCGACGCCCGCGAGCCTGAGCCGTCCGGCGACGCGATCGCCGCCGAGTTCCAGAGGTATTTGCGGCGCCGGGACCAGTGAGCTCGGTCCCGGCTTATGCTGACGGCGTGACCACCTCAGAGCGCCGCGAACCCACGAACGACCAGCTGTGGGCGCAGCCACCGGTCGGTGCGGCGCCTGCCGCTCCCGGGCAGGGACTCGCCCCGTACGCCTCGCCGGCACCGGCGCCGTACATCCCACCGGCCCCGGCTGCGCTGGACCTGCCCGCCCACGCGGCGCGGTGCGACCGCACCCAGTTCGTCCTCGCCATCGTCTCCCTCGGGGTGGGCGTCCCCCTGACCGGTATCGGCGCAGGGGTCAGCGGGCTTCCGGGTCTCCTCGTAGTCTGGATCGGCATCGTGCTCGTCAACCTCGTCTACGGCTGGACACACCGCCGTCCCTGACGGTTCCGTCGAAGCCTGCGCGAGTCAGTACCGGGCCGCGTCCTCGATGATCGCCTTGAGCTCGTCGGCGCCTCCCGAGAGCACCGTGACCCGGCGGGGCAGGTCCTCGATGCCGTCGAAGCGTGCCGGGCGGTCCGGCTCGACGCCGACCGCCTCGACGATGGTGGACGCGAACTTGACCGGCAGCGCGGTCTCCAGCACGACCATCGGCTCGTCCCCGACCAGGCGCTGCGCCACGGTGACCCCATCGGCGGTGTGGGGGTCGATGAGGACGCCGTACGTGTCGTGGACCTCGCGGATCGTACGGATCCTGTCCGCGTGCGACGACGCACCGGACACGAACCCGTACCGGTCACGGATCGCGGCGAACTCCGGCGTGGCCGACAGGTCGAACTCGCCGGTCTCCCGCAGCCGGACGCCGAACAGGTCCCGGACCAGGTCCTGGTCACGTCCGAGCAGGTCGAACGCGAAGCGCTCGAAGTTGGAGGCCTTGCTGATGTCCATGGACGGGCTGGACGTCTCGTACGTCTCGGAGGAGGCCCGGACCCGGTACACGCCCGTCGAGAAGAACTCGTGAAGCACCGTGTTCTCGTTGGTCGCCAGGACGAGCCGCTCGACCGGCAGACCCATCTCCCGGGCGATGTGGCCGGCGCAGATGTTGCCGAAGTTCCCGCTCGGCACGCAGAACGAGACCCTCTCGTCGTCTCCCGTCGTCGTCCGCAGCCAGGCCACGACGTAGTAGACGACCTGGGCGAGCAGGCGGGCCACGTTGATCGAGTTCACCGCACCGATGGCGTGGCGCCGCTTGAAGTCCGCGTCCGAGAAGACCTCCTTGACGAGGTCCTGGCTGTCGTCGAAGACGACGGGGACGGCGATGTTGACGATGTGCGGGTCCAGGATGCTGAACATCTGGGCCTGCTGGAACGCCGACATCCGCCCTTGTGGGCTGAGCATGAACACCCGGATGGAGGGCTTGCCGAGCATGGCGTACTCGGCTGCCGAGCCGGTGTCGCCGGACGTGGCGCCGAGGATCGTCAGCGTCTGGTGGCGCCGCTCGAGCTCGTACTCGAACAGTTGGCCGAGCAGCTGCATGGCCAGGTCCTTGAAGGCGGCCGTCGGCCCGTTGGACAGGTGGGCGAGCCAGAGGCCCTCCCCGAGCTCCGAGACGGGCACGATCGCCTCGTCGCCGAAGGCTGCGGCCGTGTACGCCCGCGCGCACAGGGCCTTCAGGTCCTCGGCGGGGATGTCGTCGAC
>JACRAA010000204.1 GCA_016213595.1 Actinomycetota bacterium
GCGATGATCATGGCGAGCGTGGTCTTGCCGAGCCCGGGCGGGCCGCTCAGCAGGACATGGTCCGGCACGCTGCCGCGGTGCTTCGCAGCCTGCAGGACGAGGCTGAGCTGGTCGGAGACGCGTGGCTGCCCCTCGAACTCGTTGAGCGTGGTGGGACGCAGCACCGCCTCGGCGGTCCGCTCGTCCGGCGTCGCATGGGGGTCGACCGTGCTGGGCTCGTGCACGGGCACAACCTACTTGGCCAGGGTGCGCAGCGCCGCCCGCATCAGGGCGGCCACGCCGAGGGAAGGGTCCTCGTCGGCCATGGGCTGCACCCTGTCGCAGGCCGCCTCGGCATCACGCGCGGACCAGCCCAGCCCTTCCAGGCCCAGCCTCACCTTCTCGCGCCACAGCGGCGGGGCCGATGGACGCGGTGCCGCGGAGCCCGACCCGCCGAGCGCGGCCACCTTGTCCTTCAGCTCGATGACGAGGCGCTGCGCTCCCCGGCGGCCGATGCCGGGTACGGAGCTGAGCGTGCCGAGGTTCTCGGTGGCGATGGCGGTACGGAAGTCGTCGGCCGAGAGGACCGACACGATGGCCAGGGCGAGCTTGGGTCCCACGCCGGTGGCGGTCTGGACGAGCTCGAACAGCTCACGACCCTCGTCGTCGGCGAACCCGTACAGCGTCAGCGAGTCCTCGCGCACCACGAGCGAGGTCGCCAGCGTGGCCTCCTGCCCGGTCCTCAACCCCGCACAGGTGCTGGGGGTGCACAGCAGCCGCAGCCCCAGCCCACCGACAGTGACGACGGCCCACGTCGCCCCGACGCCACTGACGACACCGGTGATGCTTGCGATCACGACACTCCCCTCGCGGCCACGACCTGGCTCCACGTCCTCGGCCTCGCCGTCGCCTCCGCAGCAGCGGCCAGTCGGGCGCTAGCACTGCCCCGCCACGCGTGACAGATCGCGAGCGCCACCGCGTCCGCCGCGTCGGCCGGCTTCGGCGCCGCGTCGAGCTTGAGGATGCGGGCGACCATCGTCCCCACCTGTGCCTTGTCGGCCCGTCCGGAACCGCTGATCGCCGCCTTGACCTCGCTGGGCGTGTGCTGGACAGCCGGGATGCCGTGCCTCGCGGCCACGAGGAGGGCCACCCCGGCGGCCTGCGCCGTGCCGATCACAGTCGTCACGTTGTGCTGCGCGAAGACCCTCTCCACGGCGACGGCGTCGGGCCGGTGCGCCGCGATCCACTCCTCCAGCCCGGCCTCGATCTGCAGCAGGCGTCGGGCGATGTCGAGGTCGGGGCTCGTACGGATCACGCCGGCGCTCACCAGCTCGGCACGTCCCGGGGTGCCGATGACCACGCCGATCCCGCAGCGCGTGAGGCCCGGGTCGACGCCCATCACCAGCACCGGCGCATCCTTTCCGAACACATGTTCGAGAGGCTAGCCGGACGTGCGGACCCCGCGGCGATGCCACGCCGCATGACGATCACTCGTCCTCGAGCGCCGCCTCGACCTCGGGAGCCACCGAGTCGTTGCCGTAGACGTTCTGCACGTCGTCGAGGTCCTCGAGCGCGTCGATGAGCTTGTACAGCTTCCTGGCAGCGTCGATGTCGTCGACCGCCTGCTCGAACGAGGGTACGAACGCGACGTCGGCCGACTCGTAGTCGAAGCCGGCCGCCTGTACGGCCTTGCGGACCGCAACGAGCTGGTTCGGGTCGGACGTGATCGTGAAGCCTTCGCCCTGGTCGACGATGTCCTCGGGCTCGGCGTCGATCGTGGCCTCGAGCAGGTCGTCCTCGGTCAGCGTCCGGTTCTCCTGCTTCTTGTCGACCTCGATGACGCCCTTGCGGGAGAACAGGCGCTGTACGGAGCCGACGTCGGCCATCGTGCCGCTGTTGCGCGTCACGGCGACCCGGACGTCCGAGGCGGACCGGTTCCTGTTGTCGGTGAGGCACTCGATGAGCAGGGCGACGCCCGCCGGGCCGTACGCCTCGTACATGATCGTCACGTACTCGGAGCCGCCGCCCTCCGCGCCCGACCCGCGCTTGACAGCGCGCTCGATGTTGTCGAGGGGGACGGAGGTCTTGCGGGCCTTCTGGATCGCGTCGTACAGGGTGGGGTTGCCACTCGGGTCCCCGCCGCCGGTGCGAGCCGCGACCTCGATGTTCTTGATGAGCTTGGCGAAGAGCTTGCCCCGCTTGGCGTCGATGACCGCCTTCTTGTGCTTGGTCGTCGCCCACTTGGAGTGCCCGCTCATCGATTCCCTTCCTCACTGACCTGCCGGAAACGTCCCTACTCTACGCAGCCGACGCTCAGGGCGGCGAACGCGCTCAGTCGAGGGTGCGCGCGTAGCCGACGAGCGCGTCGACCGAGTCGTAGCCCAGGCCGCGGTACCGCGCCATCTCCCTCAGCGGGTCATCCGTGTCGACGCCGATGCCCGCGCCGGGAAGCCCTGCGTCGAAGAAGGAGGCGGCGGACGCCTGGAGAAGCACCCCCGAGAGCCCCCGGCCGCGCCAGGCCGGCACCACGCCCAGCCGGTCTGTCCAGCCTTCCTGGAACCCGTCGTCGCCGGTCTCCTCGACAGAGTTGAGCGCGTACCCGACGACCCTGTCCCCCACCGTCAGCGCCCACGACAGGTCCGGGCGGCTACCGGGACGCGTCATGGACTCGTCCCACTCGGCCGGACCGAGCTGGGTCGCGCCCGGCCTGCCCAGGAACGCCTCGTTGTGCGCGGCGAGCACCGCGACCGCAGGCATCGCGGCGTACGGACGGAGCGCGACCTCGTCCGGCACCTGGGGCCGCTTCGGAGGTTGTGCCGGGTTGAACGTGCGATGCGCGTCGAGGTACCAGGTCTCGGGCGCCAGGCCGTACGACTCGTACAGCTCGCGCATGGCGGTGAGCTTGGAGTCGGCGACGGCGTACACCTTGAGGGGCCCGTGATGGGCCCGGCGGGTGGCGTAGTCCCAGCGCTTGGCCACGTCGATGTGCCACTGCAGGAGGGCGTGCCCGATGCCCTTGTCACGCCAGGCCGGGTGGATGCCGCCGACGAGCCTGACCCGACGGGGGGAGGTGTCCTTGGGGTGGACGAGGTCGAGGCCGAA
>JACRAA010000205.1 GCA_016213595.1 Actinomycetota bacterium
CCACGAGCCTCACCAGCTCGGCGTACCGGGCGGCCTCACGGTCGGTGAGGGGGGCGCCGGGGCTCCGGGTGAGGAGGGCCTCGAACTCGTCGGCACGGCGTCGTGCCGAGAAGGGGGATGTCATCGCATCCTTCCTGTCTCGCTGCTGGTGGGTCCTCCCACACAGACGAACGAAGCAGATCGGGTGCACGTTACGGGTGTGGCCGACACGAGTGAGGTCATGAGTCCCTCAACCCCTCGGGCATCAGCTTCGCGAGGTTGCGTACGCCGCGCAGCTGGAGCTGCTTGACGGCGCCGTCCGAGCGGTTGAGCGCCTTCGCCGTCTCCGCGATCGACATGCCCTGGAGGAACCGCATGATCAGGCAGTCGCGCTGCTCGGTGGGCAGCTCGGTGAGGGCGGTGAGGAGCACCTCGTTGGTCAACCCGGCGAGGACCTCGTCCTCGGGGCCGTCCGTCGCGTCGTCGTGCGGCGTCATGTCCTCGGTGGTCATCTCGAGGCGGGTGCGTCCGGCCTTGAAGTGGTCCGTCGTGAGGTTGCGCGCGATCGTCATCAGCCAGGCGCCGAAGTCCTTGCCCTGCCACCGGAAGTTGTTCATGCTCCGCAGCGCGCGGAAGAAGGTCTCGGACGTGAGGTCCTCGGCCAGGGCCTGGGAGCGCGTGCGGTAGTAGAGGAAGCGGTAGACCGACGCCTGGTAGTGGTCGTAGAGGAGGCCGAACGCGTCCTTGTCGCCCTGGCGGGCGAGCTCGACGAGCGCGATCAGCCGCTCGCGCTCGGCCTCGTCGACCTCCGAGGAGGCCGCCTGGTCCTCGTCGCCGACGGGTGAGCCCGGCGAGCCGAGCCGGCCACCGTGGCCGTCGTCGAGCGGCAGCGAGGCGGAGCCGGGCGACGCGGTCTCGGCGTAGAGGATGCCGCCGGCCAGGTGCGCGGCCGGCTGCGGCACGAGGGCAGCGAACACCGCACGCCTGAGCGCGTCGAGGCCATCCTCGATGGGGTGCATGCGGTCCGTCCCTCCCGGTTGCAGCAGTCTTCACGATAAAGGGCTGCAGCGTCCCTGTGAACCCGTGAGTAACTACGAGTTACAGGCGGGCGAGCGGGTCAGGAACGCTCGCGACCCCGCACGCTGACTCCCACGGCGACGGCTCCCGACACGGCACCGGCGACCGCGGCGGCGACCAGGCCGGCGCGGGCCGCCTTGCGACCGGTGCGGTAGTCGCGGATCCGCCAGCCGTTGGCCTTGGCGTGGGCGCGCAGCCGCGCGTCGGGGTTGACGGCGCAGGCGTCGCCGACCATCGAGAGCATCGGCAGGTCGTTGAAGGAGTCGGAGTAGGCCGAGCAGCGCGCCAGGTCGAGCCCCTCGCGGGCCGCCAGGGCCCTGATCGCCTCGGCCTTGGCCGGGCCGTGGAGCATGTCGCCGACGAGCCGGCCGGTGTAGACCCCGTCGACGTGCTCGGACACGGTGCCCATCGCGCCGGTCAGGCCGAGCCGTCGGGCGATGATGCTGGCGATCTCGATCGGGGCCGCGGTCACCAGCCAGACCCGCTGCCCCTCGTCGAGGTGCAGCTGGGCCAGCGCTCGGGTGCCGGGCCAGATGCGGTGCGCCATCGCCTCGTCGAAGATCGCCTCGCCGAGCTCCTCGAGCTCGACGGTCGTGTGGCCGGCGATGAAGGACAGGGCGGAGGCGCGCGTGTCGGCGATGTGGGTGGGGTCCTCGACGCCGACCACGCGGAAGTAGGCCTGCTTCCACGCGGCCCCGGCGATCTCCCGGGTGGTGAAGAACTTGCGGCGGTGCAGTCCGCGCGCGAGGTGGAAGATGCTGGCGCCCTGCATGACGGTGTTGTCGACGTCGAAGAAGGCCGCCGCACTCGGGTCGCTGGGCAGCATGAGCGCGTTCTCGACCTCGGCCGCCGCCGCGGCGGCCTCGCCGGCGAGGGCGGAGCGCTGCTGCAGGTTGAGCCTGCGCGGTCGCTCCGACGGGGTCACCCGGCGAGCCTAGCGGCGTCGCTCGGCCGCGATGCTGTGGAAGGATCGCGCCATGCCGCGCACCTACGTCTCCGCGTTCGTGGCCGAGGCTGCCGAGGACGTGCCGGAGCGGCAGGCGCTCGTCGAGAGCGGTGGACGGTCCCTCACGTGGGCCGGACTCGAGGACGAGGTGGCCCGCATCGCGACCGGGCTGGGCGCGCTCGGGATCCGTGCCGGCCAGCGGGTGATGATGCTCGTCGGCAACCGCATCGAGTTCGTCACCTCCTACCTCGGCGTCCTGCGCGCGCAGGTCGTCGCGGTGCCCGTGAACCCGCGCTCGACCGCCGGCGAGGTCGCCCGGATGATCGCCGACTCCGGCACGCGCCTGGTCGTCGTCGACGACACCGCCGTCGACGTCGTACGCCGTGCGCTGGAGCAGCTCCCCGGGCTGGCCGACGTCGCTGCGCCGACGGTGGTCGTCACCGGCATCGAGCCCGGGCCGGGCGAGGTCGGGTTCGCGGCGTTGCGCGCGGACGTCGTACGCCCCGTGCCGCCGCTGCCTGACCCGGAGAAGCTGGCCGCCCTCCTCTACACGAGCGGCACCTCGGGCCTGCCCCGCGCCGCGATGCTCAGCCACCGCGCGCTGCTGGCCAACATCGAGCAGGTCGCATCCGTCGAGCCGCCGATGATGCACGGCGACGACGTCGTGCTCGGTGTGCTCCCGCTCTTCCACGTCTACGGCCTCAACGCGGTCCTCGGCGGCGTGCTGCGCCACCGTGCCCGCC
>JACRAA010000208.1 GCA_016213595.1 Actinomycetota bacterium
CTCGTGCCCGCAACCTTGAAGTCAATGTCGCCGAGCGCGTCTTCCGCGCCCAGGATGTCGGTCAGCGCGATGTAGCTCGTCTGGCCGTCGACCTCCTCGCTCATGAGGCCCATGGCGATGCCGGCGACCGGCGCCTTGAGGGGCACACCGGCGTTGAGCAGCGACAGGGTGGAGGCGCACACGGAGCCCATGGACGTCGAGCCGTTGGAGCCGAGAGCCTCGGACACCTGGCGGATCGCGTACGGGAACTCCTCGCGCTTCGGCAGCACGGGCACGAGGGCGCGCTCGGCGAGCGCGCCGTGGCCGATCTCACGGCGCTTGGGCGAGCCCACACGACCCGTCTCTCCGGTGGAGTACGGCGGGAAGTTGTAGTTGTGCATGTAGCGCTTGGTGGTCTCGGGTGCGAGCGTGTCGAGCTTCTGCTCCATGTCGAGCATGTTGAGCGTGGTGTCACCCAGGATCTGGGTCTCGCCGCGCATGAACAGGGCCGAGCCGTGGACCCGCGGGAGCACGCCGACCTCGGACGAGAGCGTACGGATGTCCCGGACACCGCGGCCGTCGATGCGGACCTTCTCCGTGAGGGTCCGGTGACGGACGACCTTCTTGGTGAGGGCACGGTACGCGCCGGTGATCTCCTTGTCCCTGTCAGGGAACTGGGCGCCGAGCTCGTCCTTGAGGGCTGCGAGCAGCTCCTCGGTCGCCGTCTCGCGCTCCTGCTTGCCGGCGATGGACTGGACCTCGCGGGTCCGGTCGGTGGCGGCTGCCGCCACCGCCTCGTACACGTCGGGCTGGTAGTCGAGGAAGACCGGGAACTGCTTGGTGGCCTTGGGGAACTGGGCCACCAGCTCGGCCTGCGCGTCGCACAGCGCCTTGATGAACTTCTTGGACTCGTCGAGGCCCTGCGCCACGACCTCCTCGGTCGGAGCGGTACGGCCGGAGCGGACGAGGTCCCACGTGGCCTCGGTGGACTCGGCCTCGACCATCATGATGGCGACATCGCCGTCGGCGAGAACCCGGCCCGCGACGACCATGTCGAATGTCGCGTCCTCGAGCTGCTTGACGGTCGGGAAGCCGACCCAGGTGCTGCCGATGAGGGCCACCCGGACGCCACCGATGGGCCCGCTGAACGGCAGGCCGGCGAGGGTCGTGGACGCCGACGCGGCGTTGATCGCCACGACGTCGTACAGGACATCGGGGTTGAGGGCCATGACCGTCGCGACGACCTGGACCTCGTTGCGCAGGCCCTTGACGAAGCAGGGCCGGAGCGGGCGGTCGATCAGGCGGGCCGTGAGGATCGCGCCCTCGCCGGGACGGCCTTCGCGGCGGAAGAACGAGCCGGGGATGCGGCCCGCGGCGTACATGCGCTCCTCGACGTCGACGGTCAGCGGGAAGAAGTCGATGGCGTCGCGCGGGCTGTTGGCAGCGGTCGTCGCCGAGAGCACCATCGTGTCCTCGTCGAGGTAGACCACAGCGGAGCCGGCTGCCTGGCGGGCCAGCAGGCCCGACTCGAAGCGGACGACGTGCTTGCCGTAGGAGCCGTTGTCGATGACGGCCTCGGTGAACTTAAGATCGGGTCCCTCCATGGGGGTTCCTTCCTCATCGCGCGAGCAGCGAGACCAATGAGTGCCTCACCCGTCGACGAACCGGATCCGGTCTTCGATCGAGGAACGCGGGGGGCTTCCGCCACCCGAGCCCCACTACCGGAGACCGCCGCTTCGCCCGTCCCGGGCTCGCGATGTGATGGTTGTTGTGTTGTGGTCCCCGGGTCTCCGGGGACGGGTGTGACAGGGGCCCACCCGACGGGTGGACCCCCACGAGTCACCGGCGCAGACCGAGGCGCTCGATGAGCTTGCGGTAGTGGCCGATGTCGTTCTTGGCGACGTAGTTCAGCAGGCGCCGGCGCTGGCCGACCATGAGCATCAGGCCCCGGCGGCTGTGGTGGTCGCCCTTGTGAGCCTTGAGGTGCTCGGTGAGGTGCGAGATGCGCTTCGTGAGCAACGCGATCTGCACGTCAGGTGAACCGGTGTCGCCCGGAGCGGTCGCATAGTCTTCGATGATCTTCTTCTTGGTTGCAGCGTCCATCGACGTGCTCCTCTCGTTGTCCCGTTGCGCGATGCCCCTGTCGCTCGGTGCAGGTGGGGCTCTTGGGTGGTCGCGGCCGATCGAACGGCGATCCGAGGTTACCAGGAGTCGTCTAGGCTCGCGAAATCCCCAGCCGGGCTGGTCGTGACCGGGCCACCGGCCGTACCGTTGCGGGCCGCAGATCGGACATACTGCCGACATCGGGATGGGCTAGGTTGCGTGAGTCACATAGGTATTGGGGGTTCGGATGACCGACGACGCTGAGATCGAGATCCGCCTTGTCCGTTCGGAGGACCTGCCGGCGCTGCGGAAGCTGGAGGACCGTACCGAGGACTTCGTGTGCGACCGGCGCTTCGCCGAGGCCGTGAACGGCGACTCCTCCTACTACGTGGCGCTGCGCGGCGGCAGCCCGCTCGGCACCGTCGTCCTCGACCTACGACCCGGCCCGCTCATGCCCGAGCTGCGCAACATGTACGTCTACCAGCACGCCCGTCGCCAGGGCATCGGCCGCCTGCTCGACCTGCACGTGGAGACGGTCGCCCGCGACCTCGGCTACGAGGAGATCTTCCTCGGCGTCGACCCGGACAACTACAAGGCGATCCCGCTGTACCTGTCGCTGGGCTACGAGCCCACGGGCAACCACCGCATCGTCGGTCCGGATGAGCCCGAGGGAGCCACCGGCGAGGTCTTCCACGACGCGATCTACCGCAAGCGCCTGCGTCAGTTCTGAGGCCCCTCGTCAGTTCTGAGGC
>JACRAA010000028.1 GCA_016213595.1 Actinomycetota bacterium
AAAGACCCCTTGACCCGCTGGCGGGTCACCAAGAGGGAAAAACAGCACTGGAAGATGTACGAGACCTTCGAGGCGGTTGCCGACCGCCTCCTCCACAAGACCAACACTGGCGAGACCCCCTGGTACCTCCGAGCACTGCGCGACGAGAGCGCGATGGCTGAGCGCATGGCGCTGATCCTGTCCACGTCCCGCCTCGCCGTGACGCTGCTTCGTCGCGTGCCGCAGCAGGTCGAGCTCCTGGCCAGCGACGAGACCATCGTCCCGCGGAGCCTCGAGCAGGTCCGTGAGTCCATGGCGGCGGCAGCCGGCCGCTATGCCGAGACCGAGCCGGCCGTCGAGGCCGTACAGGCGATTCGGCGCCGCGAGCTGCTGCGGCTGGCGATGGCCGACCTGCTGGGGCACGTCTCCCGGGAGGAGGTGGGGCGCGCGCTCACCGACCTCGTCGACGCCACCGTCGGGACCGTGCTCGAGATCGCCCGCCGCGAGGTGCCGGGCGCGCCGCGGCTCGCGGTCATCGCCTGCGGCAGCTGGGGGGCGAGCGAGATGTCGTACGCGACCGATGCCGACGGCATGTTCGTCATCGACGACACGGACGACCCGGAGGTGACGAGGCGCGCGATCGCCGTCGTGTCCCGCCTGCGAGCCCTGCTGCGGCTGGGCGGCGAGGACGCGGCGCTGAGGTTCGACGCCGACCTGCGCCCCGAGGGCAAGGAGGGACCGCTCGTCCGGACGCTGTCCGCGTACCGGCGCTACTACGGGACGTGGTCGGCGACGTGGGAGGCGCAGGCCATGCTGCGCGCGGACGCCGGAACGGGTGACGCCGACCTCGGGCGTCGGTTCATCGAGATCGTCGACCCGGTCCGCTACCCGAGCGGCGGCTTGTCCGTCCAGCAGGTCCACGAGATCCGGCGCCTCAAGGCGAGGGTCGAGGCGGAGCGGATGCCGCGAGGCGTCGACCCGAAGCGCCACGTGAAGCTGGGGCCTGGCGGCCTGTCGGACGTCGAGTGGACGGTCCAGCTTCTCCAGCTCCAGCACGCCCACGACGTCCCATCGATGCGTACGCCGCGGACGATGGACGCGCTGCGAGCGGGCGTGGCCGACGGGCTGCTCGATGAGAACGACGCGGCCGCGCTGGAGGCGGCCTGGGAGATGGCGGGCCGGATCCGCAACACCGCGATGCTGGTGCGTGGCAAGGCAGGGGACACCATCCCCACCGATGCACGCGAGACGGGACAGGTGGCCCAGGCGCTCGGGTACGGGCGGAGCGGGGCGTCGCACCTCCTGGAGGACTGGGGACGTACGGCCCGGCGCGCCCGAGGCGTCGTCGACAGACTGTTCTACGGGCTGCAGCAGGACTGAGCTGTACGGCGTGCAGGACGACTGGGACCTGGCTCCTGAAGCCTCGGCTACAGGTTCAGCGAGCTGAGGGGGCCGCCCGCGACAATGGGCGTCCCGTCGGGGACGGCGCGGGCGCCGAGGTCGCGGAGCCGCAGGTAGAGCTGCTCCGGGGGCGGGTTGTGGTGGCTGAGGTGGACGGCGACGATGTCCGTGGTCGCCGTGGCGGACCCCCATTCGCGGAGCTGCCCGACGGCCGTCGCGAAGGACGCGAGGTTGTGGTGGCCGCCCGTCGGATCGGGGGAGTCGCCGAACGTCTCCTCCAGCAGGACGAGGTCGAGAGTCGTCCCGGCGAGCATGGGCCGGACACCCTTCGCCCAGGGGCCGGTGTCGGTGCCCCACAGGATGGTGGCGTCGGGCCCGGCGATCGCGTACAGGCAGGCCTCGCCGTGCGCCTCGTGGTTCGCCGGCAGCGCCCTGACCCGGTACGGGCCGAGGACGACGTCCTGCCCGGCCGTCACCGTGACGAACGTGATGTTGCCCCCCTTGACCCACTGCCTGCAGGCGTCGATGACCGGCTTCGGACCGACGACGGTGAGCGGCTCCGAGGTGACCCAGGAGCGGTGCATGAGGAAGGCCGGGTCGAGGTGGTCGGGATGCACGTGGCTGACCAGGACGTACCGCACGCCGGCGAGCGAGATGTTCTGGCGCAGAGCCTGTCGCGGTGCCTCGCCGCCGGGGTCGACGAGCAGGACCCGGTCGATGAGGGCTGACGTCTGCGTACGGACGATGCCGGCCTCGACGAGCGAGGTGCAGCACGGCTTCGGGCACCAGGCGTTGGGCCAGCCGTCGGACGATCCGGTACCGAGCATCAGCACTTCCATGACGGTGACGCTAGCCGTTCGTCCCAGCCCTTCGTCAGGGTTCGGGCACGTGGAGGAGCACCTCCGGGGCGGGCCGTGAGGTGAGTACGGCGCCGAGCTGCGCGACGAGGACGGCCGACAGCATGAACCCGGCTCCGAGGAACGAACGCAGGTCCATGCGCTCGCCGAGCACGAGCGCCCCGCCGATCGCGGCGAACACGGCCTCGAGCGCCATGATGAGGGCGGCGTGGGTCGCCGGCGCGTCCCGCTGGCCGAGCACCTGGAGCGTGAACCCGACGCCGGTCGACAGGAACGCGGCGTACGCGAGGGGGCCGAGCGTCTGCGTCACGCCGCTCAACGGCGTCGGCTCGATGGCGAGGGCGAACGCGAGGCTGACCACCGCGCACGTGGCGAACTGGACGACGCAGAGCCGGAACGGGTCGAGTGAGCCGAGTCGCTCGAGGGCGAGGATGTGACCGGTCCAGAACACGGCGCAGCCGAGGACGAGCAGGTCGCCGGTGTTCACGGACAAGTTCGCGCGGACACTCAGCAGGTACAGCCCGGTCAGCCCGAGGGCAGCGCCCAGCCAGGTCCAGCCACTCGTGCGCTGCCGCAGGACCACCCACGACACGATCGGGATGAAGACCATGTACATGCCGGTGATGAAGCCGGCGTTGCCCGCGGTCGTCGTCTCCAGGCCCGCCTGCTGCAGCAGTGAGCCGCCGCTGAGCGCGACGCCGACCCCGAGTCCGGGCAGGAGCGCAGCTCGCCAGAGAGCGGCTCGTTCCGTACGGCTGCGGCGGCCCGCGCGGTCGAACAGAGCCACCATGGCGAGCAGGACCAGCGCTCCGAGGGCGTGACGGACGGCGGTGAACGAAGCGAACGCCATGTGCTGCGCGCCGAACCGCTGGGCCACGAACGCGGAGCCCCAGATCGCGGCCGCGACGAGCAGCAACAGGCTGCCGCGCAGCGATCGTGGGGAGGATGTCACGGGGAGTGAGCCTAGGGGTGCGCCCACCGTACGAGCCGCTGCACCCGTAGAGTGGAGCGCGATGACTGCCACGACTGTTGAGAACCTTTCCGGTTGGGGGCGAACGGCCCCGACGCTCGCGCATGTCCTCCGGCCCGCCGCGCCGGAGGTCGTCATCGACGCGGTCACCAGGGCGGCCGCGGCGACGTCCGGCCCGCTGGCGAGGGGAGTCGTCGCACGCGGCCTGGGTCGCAGCTACGGTGACATCGCGCAGAACGCGGGTGGGCTGGTCATCGACATGACGACCCTGGATCGTGTCCACGCGGTCGATGCGGCCGCCGCGACGGTAGACGTCGACGCAGGGGTCTCCCTCGACAGCCTGCTGCGCGTCGTCCTCCCGCACGGGCTCTGGATCCCGGTGCTTCCGGGGACCCGGCAGGTCACCGTCGGCGGGGCGATCGCCTGCGACGTCCATGGCAAGAACCACCACAGCGCCGGCAGTGTCGGCAACCATGTGCGGGCGATGCAGCTCCTCGTCGCCGACGGCCGGGTCCTCGAGCTGGCACCGGACGGGACGCCGGACGACCCCGACGCGTCGATCTTCTGGGCCACGGTCGGCGGCGCAGGCCTCACGGGGATCATCCTGCGCGCCACGCTGGGGCTGGACAGGGTGGAGACCGCCTACTTCGTCGCAGACGGTCTCGTGACCCATTCGCTGGAGGAGACACTGGCCGCCCATACGGACGGGTCCGAGGCCCTCTACCCGTACAGCTCCGCCTGGTTCGACGCCATCTCCCCGCCGCCGACCCTCGGCCGCGCCGCGATCTCTCGGGGCTCGATCGCCCGGCTGGACCAGCTGCCCCCCAAGCTCCAGCGTGACCCCCTGCGGTTC
>JACRAA010000029.1 GCA_016213595.1 Actinomycetota bacterium
CAGATCAAGGCCTTCCAGTGCGTCCGCAGGTGGAGCACGACGTGCTCTCCCTCACCGAGCAGCTTCTCCGAGAACGCCATGCGCCAAGAGTCCCACACCGTCGCCCAGCCCGCGCTCAGGCGGCTCGAGCGATCCTCGGCCCCGGCGGTCCGGCCTCCCCCGCGCGTGGGCGTCTCCGACCCCACGTCGCACCCCCTGCCGGATCGTCGCACCCCAAGCACGGGGTGCGATGTCATGCTCGGGGTGCGATGTCATGCTGGGGTGGGATGTCGAGGGTGGACGCGGGGGCGCGATGTCAGATCGAGCGCAGGTGGTGCACGTCACCGGCAGCGAAGGCCCGGTCGCCGCTGGTCGTCCGGACGAGCAGGCGGCCGTCGGGCGTGATCGACGCGGCCGTACCGAGCACCCCCGTACCGTCGGGCAGCTCCACTCGTACGGTCCGGCCGAGCGTGACGCAGGCCGACTCGTACGAGTCCTTGACCGCCGCCCACCCGTACCTGTCCCACTGGCCGTAGACCTCGCCCAGCTGCTCGAGGACGGCCGCGGCGACCTCGGGCCGGGTCACGGAGACGCCCACCAGCCTCAGGGACGTGGCCGTCTCGACGGGGAGCTCGTCGCGCGCCTGGCTCACGTTGACGCCCATGCCGACGACGACGCCCGGAGTCGGTCCACCGACCAGCTCCGCCAGGATGCCGCAGACCTTGCGCTCGTCGTCGCCGGGGAGCAGTACGTCGTTGGGCCACTTCAGGACGGCTGGAGCCCCGAGAGCCTCGATGGCTCGGGCCACGCCCAGACCTGTGATGAGCGGCAGCAGTCCCCACTCGTTCACGGGGCGCGCAGGCCTGACAAGCACTGACAACGAGATCGACGTACCGGGCGGGCTCGACCAGGTCCGGGTCAGCCTGCCCCGGCCGGCCGTCTGCTCACCGGCGACCAGAGCCGTCCAGGCGGGAGCGCCGGCCCGTGCCTGCTCGGCGAGGTCCGCGTTCGTCGAGCCCGTCGCCTCGACCACCGCGACGGCCCATGGCCCGACACTCGTCAGGTCCACCGCGTCCAGAGCTCCCATGACGGCTGACGCTAGCCGCCCAGGTCGGTATCTGGACACTCGTGCCCGTCGGCGCCTCGACGCCCCGTCGTACCCGCTCCCGGATCGCTAGGGTGTGCGCTCATGGACATCGACATCCACACGACAGCCGGCAAAGCCGCCGACCTGGCCCGACGGATCGAGGAAGCCATCCACTCGGCGCCCGCCGCGGCCGTCGAGAAGCAGCACGCCAAGGGCAAGATGACCGCGCGGGAGCGGGTCCTCGCTTTGCTGGACGAGGGCACGTTCTCCGAGTTCGACCAGTTCGCGCGCCACCGCTCGACGAACTTCGGCCTCGACCAGCGTCGTCCGTACGGCGACGGCGTCATCACCGGCACCGGCGCGATCCATGGGCGTCCCGTGTGCGTGTTCTCCCAGGACGTCATGATCTTCGGCGGCGCGCTCGGCGAGGTGTACGGCGAGAAGATCTGCAAGATCATCGACTTCGCCCTGAAGACCGGTGTGCCGATCATCGGCATCAACGAGGGTGGCGGCGCCCGCATCCAGGAGGGCGTGGTCTCGCTCGGCCTGTACGCGGAGATCTTCCGCCGCAACACGATCGCCAGCGGCGTCATCCCGCAGATCTCGCTCATCATGGGACCGGCAGCGGGCGGCCACGTGTACAGCCCGGCGCTCACCGACTTCGTCGTCATGGTCGACCAGACCTCGCAGATGTTCATCACCGGCCCCGAGGTCATCAAGACCGTCACGGGTGAGGACGTCACGCTCGAGGAGCTCGGCGGCGGCCGTACGCACAACACGAAGTCCGGCAACGCGCACTACCTCGCGGCGGACGAGAACGACGCGATCGAGTACGTCCGCGAGCTCATCAGCTACCTGCCTCAGAACAACCTCGAGGACGCACCGATCTACATCGAGGACGAGGTCGACCTCACGATCACCGACCACGACCGGCTCCTCGACACGCTGGTCCCGGACTCGGCGAACCAGCCGTACGACATGCACGAGGTCATCCGTACGGTCCTCGACAACGACGAGTTCCTCGAGGTCCAGCCCCTCTTCGCGCAGAACCTCATCTGCGGCTTCGGCCGGGTCGAGGGGCGCTCCATCGGCATCATCGCCAACCAGCCGATGGTGTTCGCGGGCTGCCTCGACATCGACGCCTCCGAGAAGGCGGCGCGCTTCGTCCGTACGTGCGACTGCTTCAACATCCCCGTGATGACGTTCGTCGACGTCCCCGGCTTCCTGCCGGGCACCGACCAGGAGTGGAAGGGCATCATCCGGCGCGGCGCGAAGCTGCTGTACGCGTACTCGGAGGCGACCGTGCCGCTGCTGACGATCATCACGCGGAAGGCGTACGGCGGTGCGTACGACGTGATGGGCTCCAAGCATCTCGGCGCCGACATCAACCTCGCCTGGCCGACCGCACAGATCGCCGTCATGGGCGCTGAAGGAGCGGTGAACATCCTGTACCGCAAGGAGCTCGCCGCCGCCGAGGACCCGGTCGCGAAGCGCCAGGAGCTCGTCCAGGAGTACAACGACACGCTCGCCAACCCCTTCATCGCGGCCGAGCGGGGCTACATCGACCAGGTCATCCACCCGCACGAGACACGGGCGTCCGTCATTCGTGCGCTCCGGCTGCTCCGTACCAAGCGGGAGTCGATGCCGCCCAAGAAGCACGGGAACATCCCGCTGTGAGCGCCGATGTCTCGGTCGTCCGCGGCGAGCCGAGCGACGAGGAGCTCGCGGCGGTCCTGGCCGTGCTGGCGGCCAAGATGTCCGAGGCCAGACAGGCCCGGGACCGGGGCGGCATGCCGCCGATGTCATGGGCGTCGTACTGGCGTGTCGTGCGTGAGCCTGTGAGACTCGGTCGGGACGCATGGCGGTCGACGTACCGCTGGTGAGGACGCCTTCCCTCCCGGTCCCGAGTCATCGAAAGGACGCACCGTGAGCACTCCAGCCGTCGAGGAGATCCTCGGTCAGCTCCCGATCCCCCAGCTCGCTGCACAGCTCGGCGTGGACGAGCCGACAGCGGCCCGTACGGCCGCCGCGGCCATCCCGTCCCTCATCGGAGGCCTGGCGTACAACGCCGACCAGGGTCA
>JACRAA010000212.1 GCA_016213595.1 Actinomycetota bacterium
CCGGCGCCTGCCGGCAGGCTACGTCCGTACGCGCTATGCACGAAGCGGACGAGCAGCTCGGCGCCGGGCTTCTTCCAGGAACCTCCGCCGCTGCTGGGAGGAGGGATACGGTGGGAGGATCCCAACGGGTGGGAGAGTTGTGGACGCCGGGAGGCACCGTGACTGCACAGAAGGAACACACCCGGCCCACGACACAGAACCCGAGTGAGCGCGAAGCCCGCAAGGTCGCCGAGGCCGCCCGTCAGACGGAGTGGACCAGACCGAGCTTCGGCAAGGAGCTGTTCCTCGGACGCCTCCGACTCGACCTGGTCGACCCGTGGCCGACCCCCTCCCCCGAGGCCCGCGCGAAGGGCGAGGCGTTCCTCGCCCGCGCCGCCGAGCTCACGGAACGTATCGACGGACGCCGCATCGAGCGCGAGGCACGCATCTACGACGAGCTGTTCGGCGAGCTGGCCGACCTCGGTGCGTTCGGCATGAAGATCCCCGAGGCGTACGGGGGCCAAGGCTTGTCGAACCTGTACTACAACAAGGCACTGACGCTCATCGCGTCAGGCAACCCGTCGCTCGGCGCGCTGCTGAGCGCACATCAGTCGATCGGTGTCCCCCAACCGGTGAAGATGTTCGGCACCGAGGAGCAGAAGCAGCGGTTCCTGCCCCGCCTCGCCGCCGGCGAGGTGTCCGCGTTCCTGCTCACAGAGCCCGATGTCGGCTCCGACCCTGCCCGCCTGGCGACCTCGGCCATCCCCGACGGTGAGGACTACATCCTCGACGGCCTGAAGCTGTGGGCGACGAACGGCACGATCGCCGGCTTGTACGTGGTCATGGCGCGGGTGCCCGCGACCGAGGGCAACCGCGGAGGCATCACGGCGTTCGTGGTCGAGGCCGACTCGCCCGGAATCACCGTCGAAGCGCGCAACTCGTTCCTCGGCCTGCGTGGCATCGAGAACGCCCTCATCCGGTTCGACGGTGTCCGGGTTCCGGCCGAGAACATGCTGATGGGTGTAGGTCGCGGGCTGAAGATCGCCCTCGCCACGCTCAACACGGGACGCCTCTCGCTGCCGGCGATGTGCGTCGGCGGGGCCAAGTGGTGCCTCGAGGTGGCCCGCGACTGGTCGGCCGCCCGTGTCCAGTGGGGGCGACCGGTCGGCGCTCACGAAGCGGTGGCGACGAAGATCGCGTTCCTCGCCGGCACGACGTACGCCCTCGAGTCGATGCTCGACCTGTGCTGCATGCTCGCGGACGACGAGACCAACGACATCCGCATCGAGGCCGCCCTGGTGAAGCTGTACGCCTCGGAGATGGCGTGGAAGATGGCCGACGAGCTGGTCCAGATCCGCGGTGGCCGCGGCTACGAGACCGCAGACTCGCTGGAGGCGCGGGGGGAGCGTCCCGCCGAGGTGGAGCAGATCCTGCGCGACATGCGCATCAACCGCATCTTCGAGGGGTCGACGGAGATCATGCACCTGCTGATCGCCCGGGAGGCGGTGGACACCCACCTCCACGTGGCCGGCGACATCATCGACCCGGATGCCTCCACACGGGCGAAGGCCGAGGCGGTCGCGAGGGCGGCGGGGTTCTATGCTGGGTGGCTGCCCACCCTGGCCGTCGGCGCCGGCTTCGTGCCCGGTGCGTACCGGGACTTCGGCCCCCTCGCGGAACACGTCCGCTTCGTCGAGCGGTCGTCTCGGCGCCTCGCGGCGTCCATCTTCGCCGGCATGGCGCGCTGGCAGGGTGCGCTGGAGCACCGGGAGGCGTTCCTCGGACGAGCGGTGGACATCGGCGCGGAGCTGTTCGCGATGACGGCGTGCTGTGTACGAGCGAAGGCAGAATCAGAGTCCGACCCGACGGGTGCCGAGCTGGCCGACGGCTTCTGCGAGCAGGCTCGGGTCCGGGTGGAGGCGCTCTTCTCCGCCCTGTGGCACAACTCGGACACGAGCGACCGTGCCCTTGCCCGAAAGGTCCTCGAAGGCCGCTACACGAAGCTGGAGGAGGGCATTCGGCACCTCTCCGACGAACTGCCGTGGGTCGCGCCCTGGAAGCTGGGCCCGTCCACCAAGCCCGACGTACGAAGAAGGCTGCCCAAGCGCGAGTGAGTTCTCTGCAGGCTCGCCTGCACCATCGGGTCCTGACCGCCCCCTCCCGCACGCCCCACGCCGCCGCCCGGCAGCAGCGGGCGGCTCGTCGTGAAGGCTGATGCTTGACGGGCGGGACGCCCGAACGATCGCCGTTTTCGCTGCCCAAATCGCCCTGCGGGCCCGGCCACGGGCTGATTCGCTCACCTCGCCAGCCAAAATGGCGGTTCCTTCGGGAGGCCAAGGGGGCGGAGCCCCAGCGGCGGCGCCGGGCCATCCCTTCGGACGCGGCTGCGGGATCGCACCGTCGATGGTGTTGCCAGTGTGGGCGGGACGCTGCACGCTGTTGCCCTCGACCTACCGGAGGGTTCCATGGGCAAGCTGATCTACGCGGCCAACATCTCGCTCGACGGCTTCCTCGAGGATGAGACGGGTTCGTTCGACTGGTCCGTGCCCGACGAGGAGGTGCACGCGTTCTGGAACGAGCACGAACGCCACATCGGCACCTCGCTCTACGGGCGACGCATGTACGAGACGATGCGGGTGTGGGAGAGCGACGACTGGCTGACGGACGAGCCCCCGGTGGTCCGTGAGTACGCCCAGATCTGGCGTGACACTGACAAGGTGGTCTACTCCTCCTCACTCACCGAGGTGTCGACCGCACGCACCAGGATCGAGCGGCAGTTCGACCCCGAGGCCGTACGACGACTCAAGGAGACCTCGGGCCCGGACCTCAGCATCGGAGGCGCGGGGATCGCGGCGGAGGCCTTCCGGCACCGGCTGGTCGACGAGTGCGTGCTGCTGCTGTGCCCGGTCCTCGTGGGCGGCGGCAAGCCGGCGCTGCCTCGTGGCATGCGACTCGACCTGGAGCTGCTGGACCTCCGACGGTTCGACAACGGTGTGATCTACGTCCGCCACGCTGTCCGATGAGCAGGACCGCCCGACACACGGAGGGTACGCAGGCCTCACGGCGGCAGAAGCGACTGGTCGTAGGTGAGGCCATTCTTCTCACCCAACTGCGGCTATCTTCTTCGTGCGATTGGGGCGGGATCGCCAAAATGGCTGCTCAAACGCAAGATGTGAGTCCGAACAGGCCAGTCGGCTCGTTTGAGCAGCGAAAACGGCGATCGACAGCAAACATGCGCGTCTGAACCGTCAGACCTGCAGGCAACCCACGACTCTCGGCGTGAGCGGAAGATGGGGGCGGGCACCTCCGCCCGGCACGCCGTACAGGAGCGCTCGGCGAACAGCACCCCCTCGGCGCGCGGGCTGAGGAGATACGCCGAAGCGTCACGCAGCGGGCGGAAGCGAAGAAGCGCCCTGACCTCGGAGATCTCGGGTCAGAGCGCTTGTCAGAGTGGAGCTAACGGGATTCGAACCCGTGGCCTCTTCCATGCCATGGAAGCGCGCTACCAACTGCGCCATAGCCCC
>JACRAA010000213.1 GCA_016213595.1 Actinomycetota bacterium
CTCAGTGACCGAGGTAGCGGCCCGGTCGGTGGTTGAGCGCGAGGACGAGGTTGAGCACGACCGCCCCGGCGGCGGACATCGCCACGACAAGGGCAGGCACGATAGTCAGGGAGGCGATGATGACGACGGCGTCGAGCGCGAGCTGTACGTAGCCGGCTCGCCATCCGAACCGTTCCTGCGCCAGCAGGGCCAGGGTGTTGAGGCCGCCCAGGCTGGAGTGGTGGCGGAACAGCATGAGCATGCCGACGCCCGCGAGGAGGTTGCCGACCAGGACGGCGTACGGGACGTTGAGCCTCGCCTCGGGCATCGCCAGCGGGTGCAGCAGCGCGAACGCCGAGACGAGCCCGATCGACAGCAGGGTCCGCAGCGTGAAGTCCCACCCCTTGCGTCGCAGGGCCAGCGCGAGGAAGGGGAGGTTGACAAGCACGTACACCAGAGAGAACGACAGGTGCGTGCCGTACGAGATCAGCAGGCTCAGCCCCGCCGTACCGCCGGTCACGGCGTGCGCGCTGTGCAGGAGGTAGATGCCGAGCGACGCCACGAACGTGCCGCTCAACAGGCCGAAGGCATCCTCGACGCGACCGTGTGCCGTCGGGTCGCCCACTGCGGCGGGGACGAAGGCCGTACGGCTGGACATGGTTCCCTCTCGTCGTGAGGCAACAGGGTCAGGCTCCTCGCCGCCCTTGCGCAACACAGGCATGTACGGGAGAGCAGAATGCCCGAAACCGAGGCGGTGTTGGGGCAGGATGCTCACCATGAGCCTCCTCGACCCCCTGGATGCGCGGATCCTGCTCGCGCTCGACGACGACCCGGACGCGACCACGCTGGGGCTGTCCCGCGTGCTCGGCATCGCCCGCAACACGATCCACGCGCGCCTCACGCGGCTTGCGGCGGGTGCCCTGCGCTCCTTCGCGCGCCGCGTCGACCCTGCCGCGCTCGGCTACCCGCTCGTCGCGTTCGTCTCGCTGTCGATCTCCCAGTCGGAGGGGGCCGCAGCGGCCGAGGGCCTCATGGCGCTGCCCGAGGTGGTCGAGATGCACGCCACGACAGGCGATGCCGATGTGCTCGCCAAGGTGGTCGCCCGGGACACCGCCCACCTGTACGACGTGACGACGGCCATGCTCCAGGTCCCCGGCGTGCAGCGCAGCAGTACGACCATCTCCCTCGCCGAGCACCTTCCGTTCAGGGTGCGGCCGTTGCTGGTGCGGGCGGCCGAGGCTGGGCCGGCGCTGTCAGAGGATCGCCGTTTCGGCGGTCCATCGGCGAGAACAGCACCGAACGAGGCGACAAACCAGCGTTGACCCGCCAAAACGGCGGTCAGCTTGCCGGAAAGGCCTGTGGAGAGCCCTACGGCTCAGTTGTCCACAGCATCCCAGCCCGCTGACGGATCCGACGTTCGTCGGCACATGGTCCAGGTGTGAGGGTGGACACATTCCTGGCCGTTCACGGCCCCGTCATCCGCCGCGCCTCGCTCGCGGCCTCCGACCAGCGCACGTTGCGTAGCGCCCTCGCCGGCGGGCTGGTGACGCGGCTCCTGCCCGGCGTCTACGCCGCAGCCGGGCTCTCCGAAGACCTCGCGGTCCGTGCGGCGACAGTCGCCCTCTGGAACCCCGATGCAGTGGTCACCGGCCGTGCTGCAGCGCGCCTGACGTTCTGGCCGGACCTGTCCGTGACCGACATCCACGTCGCGCGTCAAGCCCGTCCTCCCCGCGGAGTCGGCTACAGGTTCGAGGAACGAACCATCGCTCCCGAGCACATTGCTGAGCTGCGAGGACTTCGGATCACAGCGCCGGCGCTCACGGCGGTCGACCTCGTGGACGAGCTGGGCGGAGACGCGATCGACACGTGCCTTCGGTCGCGCGCCGCACGTCTGGAGGATCTGTGGAGCGCGTTCGCCGCTCACCCGTCTCGCCCGGGCAACGCTGCTCGTCGCAGGATGCTGCTGGACTCGCGAGACGAACCATGGTCGGCCGCCGAGAGGTTGTCGCATCGGCTCCTGCGAGCGGCCCACATCACAGGATGGAAGGCCAACCACCGCGTCGTCATCTCGGGCTCGTGCTACTTCATCGACATCGCGTTCCGTCGGGAGCGGCTCGCGGTGGAGATCGACGGGCGCCTGCACGAGGATGACCGCCGCTTGTTCGAGTCCGACCGGTACCGCCAGAACCAGCTTGTCGCTGCCGGCTGGACCGTGCTGCGCTTCACCTGGGCGATGCTGGTATCGGAACCGGACTACGTCGTGTCGACGATCAGAGCCGAGCTCGCCCGGCTGCGCCGAGCGATGCAGTGACCGCCGTTTTGGCGGGTGAAACGAGCGGAGCCAGGCACAACGGGCGCCATCGCCCGCGATGACCCGCCGAAACGGCGGTCCGCGACTTGGATCAGTCGAAGGACAGGTCCGTGGGCGCCAGCTCGAGCGGCTCGTCGAACTCACAGGCGATGACCGTACAGAGCGGGTCGAGGTCCGGGGCGTTGGTCGCGTGGTCGACGAGGACGTACTCCCACCCGGCGGCTCGGTGGAGGCCCCCGACACGCCGGTGCTCCAGCTCAGTGCCGGTGCCGACGACCCGTGCCCGCGCGACCGGCGTGGTGAGACCCTTGACGACGACGAACTCCTGCGGCATCCCGAACAGGTACAGGTACAGGGTCCTCCTGTCCGCCGACAGGGCGGTCGGCCCGTCGAAGTAGCCGAAGCCGAGGCCACGCTGCGTCGAGTACACCGCCTCCTCGTTCCGCCGGATCCAGGCGCCGAGCTCACGCAGGCGCGACGCCGACTCCTCCGGGATGGTCCCGTCCTGGGTCGGGCCGACGTCCAGCAGCAGGTTGCCTCCGCCGGCGAAGACCTCGACGAACAGCTGTACGAGCTGGCGCGGGCTCTTGAAGTCGCGGTCGTGGGCCTTGTAGCCCCACGAGTCGTTCACGGTCACGCACCGCTCCCACGGGCCTGCTGGCGGTGTGGCCAGCAGTGCCTGCTCCTGGGTGACGAAGTCCCCGTAGCCTCCCATGCGTCCGTTCGTGACCGCATGCGGAGCCTGCTCGGCGAGGAAGGCCGCGACCTCGTCCATGTGCCACTGCTCGGGGGTGCGCTCCCACGCGCCGTCGAACCACAGCAGGTTCGGGTCGTACGCGCACAGCTCTCCCAGCTGCGCCCGATGGAACGCCCGGAAGCGTTCCCAGGCCGCGTAGTCCTCCTGGCCCTCCGGCGGGTACGAGTACGCGTTCTCGCGGTCCTCGAGCATCCCGGGATGGAACGCGTCCGCGGGCGGCCGGATCGTCGCGTACTCGGGGTGGTGCCAGTCGAGGTGTGAGAAGTACAGCCCGAGCCGGATCCCCGCGCGGCGCATCGCGTCGGCGTACGGGGTGACGAGGTCCCGGGCAGCCGGCGTGGCGGTGACCGTCGAGAACCTGGACCCGTCGGGGTAGGCCACCTTCGTGTCCCACAGCGCCACGCCGTCGTGGTGCTTTGTCGTCAGGACCGCGTAGCGAGCGCCGGCATCGGCGAAGAGTGCCGCCCACGCGTCCGGGTCGTACGCGCTGGCCGTGAAGCCGTCCGCCTGTGCGTAGTAGTCGTCCCACGAGCACTCGCCCAGCCAGTACGCCCAGCTCTCCGACCTGCTGTTGACCGCATAGATCCCCCAGTGAAGGAAGATGCCCAGCTTCGCCCGCCCGTACCACTCCTGCATCGCCATGGCGCCATCCAACCAGCCGTGGCGGCGTTGACCTGCTCGTGCCCGCCAGGCACGCTGAGCCATGGTCGAACGGGAGGATGGCGAACCCGAGATCCGGATCGGCATCTCGGGTTGGCGGTACGTGCCGTGGCGCGGCACCTTCTACCCGCCGGGACTACCTCAGGCCCGGGAGCTGGCATTCGCCGGCGAGAGGCTGAACAGCGTCGAGATCAACGGCAGCTTCTACTCGCTCCAGCGCCCGGCGAGCTACCTCGCCTGGGCGCGTGACGTGCCGAAGGACTTCGTGTTCGCCGTGAAGGGCTCGCGGTTCATCACCCACATGAAGAAGCTGCGGGACGTACGCGTCCCTCTGGCCAACTTCCTCGCCTCGGGCCCCCTCGCCCTCGGTTCGAAGCTCGGACCGATGCTGTGGCAGCTGCCTCCGAACCTTCCGTTCGAGCCGGAGCGGCTCGAGGCGTTCTTCCAGCTGCTCCCACGCACGAAGAGCGCGGCGGCAGCTCTCGCCGCCGAGCACGACGACAGGGTGTCCGGCACGGACAGGGCCTGGCTGACGGTGGAGGAGGACGGCCCGCTGCGGCACGCGCTCGAGGTGAGGCACGCCTCCTTCGGGGCCGCGGCGGATGAGCTGGCGGCACTGCTCACAGAGCAGGACATCGGTCTGGTCGTCGCCGACACGGCGGGGAAGTGGCCGTTCCTGGAGCAGCTAACGGCGGACTTCGTCTACGTCCGGCTGCACGGCGACGTCGAGCTGTACACGTCGGGCTACGACGGCGAGGCGCTCGACCGGTGGGCGGAACGGGTCCGAGGCTGGGCGGCGAGCGACCGGGACGTGTACGTGTACTTCGACAACGACGCGAAGGTACGGGCACCGGTGGACGCCATCGCGCTCGCCAATCGGTTGGGCGTGGGGCCGGGCGTCAGCCGCGACGGAGGGTAGCGGTCATCGGACACTCGAACGGGTCCCTGGCCGCGAGGCCGACACGGTTGAGGTACTCGATGACGATCGCGTACGTGCGTCCCAGGCTCGTCTCCGTATACGGCACGTCGAGCTCCGCGCACTTCGCGCGCACGATCTTGCGGGCCCGGGCAAGGTTCGGGCGAGCCATGTTCGGGAACAGGTGGTGCTCGACCTGGTAGTTCAGGCCGCCGAACAGCCACGTGGCCCACCAGCCGCCCTTGATGTTGCGGGACGTGCGGACCTGCTTGCTGAAGAAGTCGAGGCGCTCGTCAGCGCCGATGATCGGCATGCCCTTGTGGTTCGGTGCGAACGAGGCACCCATGTACACGCCGAACACGACGAGCTGGACCGCGAGGAAGGCGATCGCCATCCCGAACGGGAGCGCCCAGAAGAGAATCCCCAGGAAGACGACGAACCTGGCAGTGATCAGGCTCAGCTCGAGCCAGCGACCGCGTACCGGGCCGCGCTGCATGAGGTGCCGCAGCCCCTGGTAGTGCAGGTTGAGGCCCTCGAGGCTGAGCAGCGGGAAGAACAGCCATCCCTGTCGCTGGGTGATCCAGCGACGGTAGCCCGTGGTCTTCGCCGCATCCGCCTCGATGAACGAGACGGTGTCCATGGCGATGTCGGGGTCCTTCCCGACCTTGTTCGGGTTGCCGTGGTGGCGGGAGTGCTTGGAGTCCCACCACGAGTAGCTGATGCCGACGACGCCGGCGGCGAGGAGCCGCGCGAGACGGTCGTTGCGGGGGCCGTGGCTGAAGATCGTGCGGTGGGCCGCCTCGTGCGTGATGAACGAGATCTGCGTCATGAGGACGCCGAGCGCCGCCGCGATCAGCAGCTGCCACCAGGTCTGGCCAAGGAGCACGAACCCGGCGCCCACCCCGAGGAAGGCGAGGGCGAGCCCGGCGCCGACGAGGATGTAGAACCAAGGGGCGCGCTTCAGCAGGCCTTGGTCTCGCGCCTCAGCGGAGACCTCGAGGAACGCCTTGGCGAGGTTCGGGAACGACGAAGCGGGGTTCGGGCGTCGATCGGAGAGAGGCCGACCGCGAGGAGCAGGAGTTGCGATGGACAATGTTCACCATCCAGTGGGGGCCCACCCGGAGGAGGACGACGAGGCAAGGGCGGACGCCCATCGCTACCCCTACTGTACGGACCCGGGACAAGCCAGGACACCCTTCGCGGCCACTTTCCTACGGATTCGTAGGTTTCCGGCTGTGAACCTCGAGCCGATCAGCTCAGCGTGCTGTTGCGATGGTGGGGCCCTGGCTTCAGCTCCTTGAGGATGGCGACGATGTCCTCGTGAGGCAGGCCTGGCTCCCTCTTCGCGAGGCGCCCCGCGAACCTCTCGAGGGCCTGGTCCATGCGCCGAGACA
>JACRAA010000211.1 GCA_016213595.1 Actinomycetota bacterium
GCGTCGTTCATGCCGTGCGCGAGAGAGACCAGGGAGGCGGAGCCGATCTGGCCCCAGCGGAAGCCGTCGTTCTTGAAGCGCTCGGCGACCCGGGCTGTCACCTGGTAGATCAGCCAGGTGCCGGTCATAGCGACGAGGGCGGCGATCACGGGCGACATCAGCGCGGGCAGGATGACCTTCCCCAGGACGCCGTCGAGCTTGGCGCCGGTACCCATCCACTTCACCGACGAGAAGCCGAGCCCAGCGATCGTCGCGCCGATCAGGCCGCCGAACAACGCGTGCGACGACGAGCTCGGCAGGCCGAGAAGCCACGTCAGGAGGTTCCACAGGATGGCTCCGACCAGACCGGCGAGCACGATGAGGAGCAGTGCGCTCCCCCCGTTAGCCGTGAGCTGCGGGTTTGGGGCGCCGCTGCTGTCCTGGATCTTGATGACTGAGTTGGTGACGGTCAGCGCCACCTGGACGCTGAGGAAGGCTCCGACGAGGTTCAGCACAGCCGACAGAGCGACCGCCGTCTTCGGCTTGAGTGCGCCGGTGGCGATCGACGTCGCCATGGCGTTCGCCGTGTCGTGGAAGCCGTTCGTGAAGTCGAATGCCAAGCTCGTGATGATGACCATCCCGAGCACGATCATGGGGGCAATGTCCACGTTCTTGATCGTTGCTCAGGTCACCCCCTGTTCACCAGCCAGGGGCAGGGTTGGTCACCAACTGTTCACTTTGTCCGCGTTGACGGTCCGGCATTTCCCTGTGACTAGGTGGGTTGCATCGGGGAGCGGGTCGGCGGGGAGGCGTAGTCGACGACGACGGGGGCATGGTCGGACATGCGGGAGGCGTAGTCGCGAGCCCGGTCGGTGCCCGCCCGTACCGCTGCCCTCGCGAGGCCTGGAGTCGCGAGGTGGTAGTCGATCCGCCACCCCACGTCGTTGTCGAACGGGCCTGGTCCCCAGAGCCACCAGGAGTAGGGACCCTGCTCGCCCGGGTGTACCCGGCGGACCACGTCGACGAGTGTCCGGGGACCGAGGAGTGACGTGAACCACTCGCGTTCCGAGGGTAAGAATCCCACCTGCCGTCCGTTGGCTGTCGCGTTCCGCACGTCCAGTCGGGTGTGGGCGACGTTGATGTCTCCCATGACCAGGTACTCACGTCCCTGCGCAACCGCTCGCCGCCTGGTCTCGACGAGGAAGGGGCGAAGCGACCGCATGAACCGCAGCTTGTGCGCGTACCGCCGCGGGTCGTCGCCCGTACGGCCCCCCTTCGGCACGTACAGGCTGCCGACCGTCAGGCGCCAGCCGTCGAGGTCGAGGTCCACCTCCACGTACCGGCCCTCGGACTCGAACGCGCGCCGTCCGAGGCCCGTCCGTACGGCCAGGGGCGCCGCCCGCGACAGGATCGCAACCCCGTTGCGGCCCGGGAGCAGCCCGGGCTCGTACGTGACGTGGTACCCGCCGATCTCGGGGACGTGGGCCGGCGCGCACCGGAGCTCCTGGATCGCAACCACGTCACAGTCGCGCGTCAGCAGCCACTCCCCGAAGCCGCGGCGCATGGCCGCGCGGATGCCGTTCGCGTTGAACGTCGCGACCCGGATCACGGCTCGAAGCGGTAGCCGAGGCCCGGCTCGGTGACGAAGTGTCGCGGTCGGCTGGGGTCCGCCTCGAGCTTGCGCCGGATCTGAGCGAAGTAGACCCGCAGGTAGTTGGTCTCCTTGGCGAACCCAGGACCCCACACCTCAGCCAGCAGCTGGCTGCCCGCAACCAGGATCCCCGGGTGCCGGACCAGCGCCTCCACGAGGTGCCACTCCGTGGGAGTCAGCTTGACCTCCACGCCGTCACGGGTCGCGCGCTTGGCGGCGAGGTCGAGGGTGAAGTCCGGCGTCGTCACCACGGGTCCGGTTGCGAGCTGGGGGATGTCGGCGCGCCGCAGCGCGGCCCGGACCCGCGCGACGAGCTCGTCCATACCGAACGGCTTGGTGACGTAGTCGTCGGCGCCCGCGTCCAGCGCCCGGACCTTCTGCGCCTGCGAGTCCCGTGCTGACAGGACGATGATGGGCACCGTCGACCACCCGCGGAGTCCTGCAATCACGTCGATGCCATCCATGTCGGGCAGGCCCAGGTCGACCACGACCAGGTCCGGGGGACTGGCAGCTGCCGCCCGCAGCGCTCCCGCTCCGTCACCGACGGGGACGACCTCGTACGAGCGGGCGCGGAGGTTGATGGTCAGCGCACGTCGCAGTGCAGGCTCGTCCTCAACGATGAGCAACCGCTGCACGGGCCACCTCCAGCGTGACCGTCATCGTCAGGCCGCCACCAGGCGTGACCGACGCTGCGAGGGTACCGCCCATCGCCTCGGTGAAGCCGCGCGCGATCGCAAGCCCCAGCCCCACACCCGTCGTCGCCCGGTCGCCGAAGTGCTGGAACGGGGCGAAGATCTCCTCCATCCGCGTCGGCGCGACTCCGGGACCGTGGTCGACGACCTCCACGAGCACGTTCGTTTCGGTCGCGTACGCGCGGATGAGGACCTGCTGCCCTGCTCCCACGTGACGGTCCGCGTTGTCCACGAGGTTCGCAATCACTCGCTCCAGGAGCCCCGAGTCGGCGACCACGAGGGGCAACGCGTCCGGGATGTCGAGCTCCAGCCGTCCTGCACCGCGTCGTACCACGCCGCGAAGCACCTCGAGCAGCACGGTGGGCTCGGGATGCACGGACAGGGCACCGGCCTGGATGCGGCTCATGTCGAGCAGGTTGGCGATCAACGCGTTGAGGCGGGCGGCGTGCTCCACGATCGTCTCGAGGAGCTCGTCCCGGTCCTCGGGAGTGAGCTCGATCTCGGTGTCCCGCAGGGTCGACGCCGCAACCGTGAGGGCCGCAAGGGGGTTCCGCAGGTCGTGACCCACGGCGGCCAGCAGGCTGGCTCGCAGCTCGTCGATCCTCGCCAGCTCCTCGGCCCGTCGGGCCTGCTGAGCGAGCGCGCGCGTCCGCCACAGCTGGCCCACCGCCAGCGCCCACGAGCTGAGCAGGCGCCGGTCGTCCCCCACCCGTTCCGGGCCGACGAGGCGCATCGTCAGCCCTTCGCCCGCCGACAGCTCCAGGGCCGAGTCACCCTCGCCCTCCTCGCCGATCCTGACCAGGACCTCACCGTCCTTCAGCAGCGACGCGCAGTGCATCTCGTACACGCCGAGTGCCTCCGTGAGGACGCGCTCGACCGAGTCCTGGTCCGGTGTCCGGCCGCCGACCTCCGCCACCCACGTCGCCTCCAGCCGGTGGCGTTCCTCCAGTGCGCGGCCTCGAGCGGTGACCTCGGTCATGAAGCCGACAAGCAGTGAGACGGCGAGGAAGATGAGCAGGTCCACGCCCTCAGCAGCACTCGCGACGAAGAAC
>JACRAA010000215.1 GCA_016213595.1 Actinomycetota bacterium
ATCGCCGACCTGGCCAAGCGGGTGATCCAGGCGGGTCGTACGGCGTCGGGCACCCGCGACATCCGCTGCACGGTGTCGATCGGCGGGTTCGTCCCCAAGCCGCACACGCCCTTCCAGTGGGCGGGCCAGGCATCCGCCGAGACCATCGACCACCGGCTCCAGCTCCTGCGGGACGTCATCCGCGCCGACCGGCAGTACGGGCGGGCGATCGGCTTCCGCTACCACGACGGGAAGCCGGGCGTCATCGAAGGCCTCCTGTCGCGCGGCGACCGCAGGGTCGGACGCGTCATCGAGGCGGTCTACCGCGACGGGGGAGTGTTCGACGGCTGGAGCGAGCACTTCTCGTACGACCGGTGGGCACGCTGCGCCGCCGAGCAGCTCGAGCCGTACGGGGTGGACCTCGACTGGTACACGACACGGGAGCGCGACGAGCTCGAGGTCCTGCCCTGGGACCACCTCGACTCCGGCCTCGACCGTGACTGGCTGGGGGAGGACTGGCAGGACGCGCTGGACGAGAGCACCGTCGACGACTGCCGATGGACGCCGTGCTACGACTGCGGCGTGTGCCCGCAGATGGACACGGCGATCGAGATCGGGCCGACGGGACGCACGCTGCTGCCGCTGACGGTCGTGCGGAGGCCCGGACTGGGAGGCTGAGCGCGGAGGCATCGCCGCCTCGGCATGTCTCGTCCACGGCCGTGCTGCTGTCCTCCGGCGGGACGTCGAGGTAGTGTCCACGATCCGTGAGCACCCAACACAGCAGCGAGGCCGTAGTCGTCCTCGGCGCACCCCAGGTCGTCCTCGGAATCGACGTCGGCGGTACCGCCACCAACGCGACGGTGCTGGACGAGCACGGCGACTTCCTCGTCGACGGGATGGTCGAAGTCCCGAGCCGCGTGACCGAAGGTCCCCAGGCGGCGCTCGAGGCGGTCAGCGCTGTCATCGAGCTCGTGCTGCAGACGACGGGGACCCGACGCGACCAGGTGCTCGCCGTCGGGCTCGACACCCCCGGTCCTGCGAACGCGAACGGTGTCATCTCGTCCTTGGGAGCGACGAACTTCTCCGACAAGGAGTGGTGGGGCTACGACATCCGCACCGGTGTCGAGCGCCACATCGGCATCCCCGTCATCTACAACAACGACGGCAACGCGGCCGCACTGTACGCACACCGCAGCCTGTTCGGGGAGCACCAGTTCCTGAGGTCGTCCGTGGCCGCCGTCGTCGGCACCGGGCTCGGCGGCGGGGTCATCGAGAAGGGTGAGGTCGTCAAGGGTGCGGCCGGGATGGCGGGGGAGCTCGGCCACATCCGCATCCCCATGACCGAGCTGCTCGTCGAGGGGCAGCCCGTCCCCCAGTGCAACTGCGGCCTGTACGGCGACGTCGAGAGCATCGCCTCGCTGACAGGCATCCGCAAGAGCCTGCTGCCGTTCTGGCTCACGCAGTACCCCGACCACCCGTTGCACGACATGCCCATCGAGCAGGCCGCCAAGGCTGTCCGGGGGTACGGCGTCGACGGTGACGAGATGGCGCTGAAGATCTTCGACCAGCAGGCGCAGGCGCTCGGGGAGCTGTTCATGATCGCCTCGAACTTCACCGACCCCGATGCGTACTTCATCGGCGGCGGCGTCATCGAAGCGGCTCCCCACTTCCGTGACTGGTTCCTCGAGCGGGTCCAGCACCACACCCCGCTCAGGGCGGAGTCGGCGGAGGTGGCCCGGTTCGCGCTCGTCACGGACCTGGACATGGCCGGCGCGCGCGGGGCGGCACTCGCAGCGCTGCACTCCATCTGACGACCTGGGCGGGGAGCAGCCCTTGCGCTGCCGGGTCAATCGAGACGCGGCTCGTCGTTCACATCACTGCTGCGTTCACGTCACTGCAGCGGCGCGAGCGTGGCGTGGATCCGCGCCAGGGTGTCGGCGTCCGCCGCAGCGCCGACGGCGCGCAGACCGAGCAGGGCAGCACCCGCGGTCCCGTCGTGCGCGCGCAGGCAGCGTCCCGGGTAGCGCTCCTTGAGGCCGTCGCTGAGCGGGCCGCCGTCGTACAGCAGCCCTCCTGCGAGCACGATCGGACGGTCGTCGTCGCCGACCAGCGAGCCGCACGAGGTGAGCAGGCCGGCCAGAGCGCCCTCCAGGATCTCCGTCGCGAGCGGGTCACCGGACGCTGCCGCGCGGAAGGCGAGGGGCGCGTACTCGGCGCACTCGACGGGGCGGCGGCCGTACACGCGGCGCATGACCTTCCACACCTCGGGACGGCGTACGTCCTCGTCCGGGAGCGCCTCGTCGTCCACCAGCGCCATGACGAGCGGGGTGAGTGCCGTCGTCGGTCCTCGGCCCTCGAGGTCCGCGGCGGCCGCTCGTACGACCCGGTGACCGATCCAGAAGCCGGAGCCCTCGTCGCCCAGCAGCCACCCGATCCCGTCCGCCAGCCCGTCCAGCTCGCCGTCGACGATCCGTGCCGAGATCGCCCCCGTGCCGGACAGGACGAGGTAGCCCGTCGGTACGGCGGTGGCGGAGAAGTACGCGCTCATGACGTCGCCCGTGACCTCGACCGCCGTGTGGAGGCCGGCGTCGGCGAGCGCGTCGGCGAGAGGCGCGGCGCTCTCGTGGCCGAGGCCCCCGGCGAGGGTGAGCATGACGAGGTCCGGAGTGATCGCCGACTGGCCGACCGCGGCCAGCGTGGCGATGACCTGGTTCGAGACCGCCAGCCGGGCACCGGCCGAGGTCGGGTTCCCGGCGCCTGAGCGTCCGTAGCCGAGGCAGTGTCCCGTCTCGTCGAGGAGCACCGCCCGCGTCGCTGTGCCGCCGGCGTCGATGCCGATCACGTGCCGCATGTCGCCGTTCCCCCGCAGAGTCCCTGTGTAGTAGACCAGTCCCAGGGACACTACCCGCACCCAACTTGTGAAAGGGGCAGCCATGGCCGACACGTACCAGGCGTTTTCCGACGAGGTGACGAAGCGTCTGCCGATCCTCGTCGAGTCGGCCAGGACGGGCGAGATCGCACGCGCGATCGAGCTGCTGACCGACTCCGTCGCAGCCGACGGGGTGATCCGCGCCTTCGGTACTGGCCACTCGGAGGCGTTCGCCATGGAGATCGCCGGGCGCGCCGGGGGCCTCATCCCCACGTCGCGCCTCGCGCTGCGCGACATCGTCCTGTACGGGAACCACGAGGTGTCCGAGCTCGCCGACCCCACGCTCGAGCGGGACCCGAAGCTGTCGCAGGAGCTGTTCGACCTCCACGCCCGCCACCCCGAGGACATCTACATCATCGCGTCCAACTCAGGCGTGAACGGCTCGATCGTCGGCGTCGCCGAGCAGGTCAAGGCCCACGGCCACAAGCTCATCGCCGTGACGAGCCTCGACCACACCATGAGGGTCACCTCGAAGCACCCGTCGGGCAAGCGGCTCATGGACTTCGCCGACGTCACGATCGACAACCTGGCGCCGTACGGGGACTCCACGCTCACCCTCGGGTCGGGCCTCGTGATGGGGGCGATCTCGTCGATCACGGCCGCGTTCATCGCGCAGCTGCTGACCCTCGGCGTCGCGGAGAGCCTGAGCGCACGCGGTATCACACCTCCGGTCTACATCTCGGCCAACGTCCCCGGCGGTGACGAGCACAACAACGTGCTCAAAGCCGCGTACACCGGCCGTCTCCGAGTCGATGGCTAGGGGTTTCGCAATCTCGTCGGTAGTGCGAAGATCCCCGTGGGCGTGGTCATCGGGGGGTTGGCATCGGTTCGGTAACGACTGCAACGGCATCCTTGCCAGAAAGACGCACGGGGATAGATTCCGCGGCATGAGGTATGGCCTCTACCGGTCGCCACGCGACGACAACGCCGGATCGACGCCGGTGGCCCGCTGCTGTTCGGCACGGGCCGGAGCAAACTGAGGAGATTCGCATGGAGAACACGTCGTTCGGTCGACGGACCCTGCTCACAGGTTCCTTGGCCGCGGCAGCTTTGGTCCCGTTGGCGTCGTGCGCAACCGGTGGTGGGACGTCGTCGGGGGCTGGCTCCAGCGCTGCGGCCAGCTCTGCCGACAACCCGTTCGGCATGGCGTCGTCCGGCACCATCGACGCCGTCATCTTCAATGGTGGATACAAGACGGACTACGTCGACTTCGCCGGGACCCAGCTGACCAAGAAGTTCCCCGGTGTCACGGTCAAGGTGTCGCCGTCCACTCAGATCGCACAGGAGCTGCAGCCGCGCTTCGTCGGTGGCAACCCCCCCGACATCGTCGACAACTCCGGCGCCCAGCAGATCGGCATGTCGACCATCGTCGACCAGCTCGAGGACCTCACCAGCGTCCTCAACGCCAACAACTACGAGGGCAAGAAGATCGCCGACAGCGTCTTCGCGAGCGCCATCAAGGCCTCCGGCACCTTCAACGGCAAGCTGGCGGCGATGAACTACGCGATGACCGTGTACGCGTACTGGTACTCGGCGTCCTTGTTCAAGGCGAACAACTGGACCCCCCCGAAGACGTGGGCGGAGGCGCTCGACCTCGGTGCGAAGGCGAAGGCCGCCGGCAAGTACCTCCTGCTGTTCGGCAAGGAGGCCGCCACGTACTACCTGACCACCCTGATCGCCTCCGCGATCATGGAGGGCGGCGACGACGTGCGGAAGAACTTCGAGAACCTGAAGCCCGACTGCTACTCGCAGCAGTCCGTGGTCGACTCGTTCAAGGGACTGGAAGCCATCATCAAGGCCGGCTACATGAAGCCCGGCGGCTCCGGCACGCAGTTCACGGCGGCCCAGTCACAGTGGTCGAACGCCCAGGAGGCGCTGCTGTACCCGTCCGGGGGCTGGATCGAGAACGAGATGAAGTCGCAGACGAAGGCCGACTTCCAGATGACGGGCATCAACGAGTTCACCGTCACCTCCTCGCCGAAGATGCCGGCCAGCTCCCTTCACGCCGAGGCCGGCGAGCCGTTCATCGTTCCGAGCAAGGGCAAGAACGTCGCCGGAGGCAAGGAGGTGCTGCGCGCCATGCTGAGCAAGGACGCGGCGACCAACTTCGCCTCGACGCGCCTCGCGCTCACGGTCGTCAAGGGGGCGGCTCCCGCGGAGTCGGCCATGTCGACGGCATTGAAGTCCCAGAGCGACCTGCTGTCGAAGGCGGGCAACAACACCTTCAGCTGGCAGTTCATCAGCTACTACGGTCTCAACAAGGAGAACCTGGTCGTCATGAACTCCTTCCTCGAGGGGCAGATGTCGGCTGACGACGCCAGGAAGGGACTCCAGGGGATCGTCAACAAGGCGGCGGCGGACACGAGCAAGCCGAAGCTCCAGGTCAGCTAGTCCATCCGTTCCAGGCGCCGGTAGGCGCAGGAGGTATGCCATGACTGCAGCGGCCTACGGCCCTCCGGCGCCCACCCCGCCAACGGTGGTCGCCCCTCCTCGTGCGGTGCCGAACCGTGCGAGGAGGTGGCGACGCAACCTGACGTTCGACAAGATCTCCTTGTTCGTCGTCTTCCTCGGCCTGCCTCTCGCCCTGTACGTGACGTTCGTGGTCTCGCCCTTGATCCAGGCCGTGAGCTACTCGTTCACCGACTGGAGCGGGTTCTCGCCGAACTTCAAACCGGTCGGGCTCGCGAACTACCTGAAGATCCTCTCGGACGACACGTTCGTGAAGGCGATGCGCAACAACACGCTCCTCGCGGTCATCGTCCCGCTCATCATCATCGTGCTGTCGCTGGCGCTCGCGACGATGGTCACTGTGGGCGGCGCGAGCACCGGCCAGATCCGGGGAATCAGGGCGGCGGGCTTCTACCGGGTGATCTCGTTCTTCCCGTACGCCGTGCCCGCCATCATCACCGGCATCATGTGGAACCTGATCTTCGACCCGAGCAGCGGACTCGTGAACGGGGTCCTCACACGCATGGGCTTCTCGAACTTCAAGTCCTTCCCCTGGCTGGGCAGTGTCCGGACAGCCATGCCGACGATGATGTTCGTCATCGTCTGGGGCTTCGTCGGCTTCTACATGGTGCTGTTCATCGCGGCGATCAAGGGCATTCCTGCCGAGATCTTCGAAGCCGCCCGGATCGACGGCGCCGGCCGGCTCCGGACTGCATGGAGCATCACGATTCCGCTGATCCGGGAGAACGTGCAGACCGCGTACATCTACCTCGGGATCATGGCGATCGACGCGTTCGTCTACGCGCAGGCCCTGAACCCCCAGGGCGGGCCCGAGAACAGCACGCTGACGATGAGCCAGGAGCTGCTCTCCACGGCGTTCCAGAAGGGCCAGTTCGGCGTCGCGTGCGCGATGGGCGTCGTCATGGGCCTGATGACCCTGCTGTTCGCCGGCATCGTCTTCACCATCAACCGGGTCACCGGCGGCAAGGACAGGATCACCCTCGCATGAGCGCCACAGCCGTTTCCCGAGCCAAACTGAGTGTCGGAGAGCGCAGCGTCGCCGTCAGCAGCCACATCGTCCTGTCGATCTGGGCGCTGCTCGTCATCCTGCCCCTGCTGTGGACGCTGATGACCAGCTTCAAGACGACGAGCGAGATCTTCGCGTCGCCGTTCAAGCTGCCGGCCAGGGCCGCCCTCGAGAACTACTCCAGCGCCTGGACGACGGCCGGGATCGGGAGCTTCTTCTTCAACACGGTGTTCGTCGTGGGGTCGGCGCTCATCCTCGTGATGCTCCTGGGCTCGATGTGCGCCTACGTCCTGGCGCGCTTCGACTTCCCTGGGAACCGCATCGTCTACTACATGATGCTCGGCGGCCTGATGATCCCGATCTTCCTCGCGATCGTGCCGCTGTTCTTCGTCCTGCAGAACTTCGGGCTGCTCAACACGCTGCCCGGCCTCGTGGTGACGTACGTGGCCTTCGCCCTGCCGTTCACCGTGTTCTTCCTGTACGCCTTCTTCCGCTCGCTGCCGTACGAGATCAGTGAGGCGGCTGCGATCGACGGCGCGAACGAGTGGCGGACCTTCTTCCAGATCATGCTGCCGATGGCCCGACCCGGACTGGCCACCGTCGCGATCATGAACTTCCTCGGTCTGTGGAACCAGTTCCTCCTGCCGGTCGCCTTGAACACGAACCACGACAACTACGTGCTGAGCCAGGGGCTGGCGGCCTTTGCGTCGTCCGCGGGCTACGACGTCAACTTCGGGGCGCTCTTCGCCGCCGTGGTCATCACCGTGGCGCCCGTGCTGGTCGTGTACGTGATCTTCCAGCGCCAGCTCCAGGGTTCCGTCTCCCAGGGGACGATGAAGTAGGGCGGTACGGACTGAGCCGGACAGCGTGGTCCGGTCCGGTCGGTATCGTGTGCGCGTGTCGAGGAGCCAGCCCGAGCAGCAGCCACCACCCGTACAGCGCCTTCGGGTGCGGTACGCCAAGCGGGGACGCGCCCGGTTCACCTCGCACCGCGACTTCTGCCGGGCCTTCGAGCGCGCGCTCGTCCGGGCTCAGGTCCCGATGGCGTACTCGTCGGGCTTCAACCCGCACCTGCGGATCTCGTACGCCAACGCCTCGCCCACCGGTGCCGCGACCGAGGCGGAGTACCTGGAGATCGCCCTTGCGGTCGTCTGCGAGCCGGCGGCTGTACGGGACGCGCTCGACGAGGCACTGCCGCCCGGTCTCGATGTGCTGGCCGTGGCGGAGGCGAAGCCGGAGTCACTCACCGACCTGCTGCAGGCCTCCCGCTGGGAGATAGACCTCGTCGAGGGGGACCCGGAGGTACTCGCGGCGGCGGTGGCCGCCTTCCTGGCCCGTGACACGGTCGAGGTGACGCGCATGACCAAGTCGGGACTGCGGACGTTCGACGCGCGCACAGCTGTGGTGGAGCTGACGGCCCTCGACGGCGTCCGCCTGTCGCTGCTCAGCCTCCACGGAACACCCCTCGTTCGACCCGACGACGTCGTGACGGCGCTCAGGACCGTCGCGCCCGAGCTGGCGACCGACCAGCCCCCGCTCATCCTGCGCGTCGAGCAGGGCCCCCTCGTCGACGGCCGCATCGTCGACCCCCTGGCCTGACGCGCTCGTCGCGTTACGCCGAGCGTCTGGACGACTGTGCGATACTGGCCCCGGCAGGACGTCAACCAGACGCCCACCAGTGACGGACATCGTCTCGCAGCGTGACCGCGACGTGCTCCTGGACATCCGGGGGACTGACCGCGGCGGCAGCGCGGTGGTCTCCGTCGAGCCAGAAGACTTCGTGCGTGGCCGTCGGACACCCTCCCGCAGCCCCGCCGCCGATTCCGGCGCCGTGTCCCGGTGCCGGTGAATGGAGCAGACATGCTCGATGACACGGTTGACGTACCGCAGACAAGCTCGCAGGAGGACACACCGAAGGCGCCGCGCAGGCGCCGGGCG
>JACRAA010000214.1 GCA_016213595.1 Actinomycetota bacterium
AGCGACGCTCGTACATCCTCGTCTCCGCCCACCGCGAGGAGAACGTCGACTCGCCCGAACGGCTCGGCGCCCTGCTCGACTGCCTCCAGGTCGTCCGCGACAGCTACGGCAAGCCCGTCCTCGTGTCGACGCATCCCCGTACGCGCAAGCGTCTCGACGCGCTGGGCCGCACTCTCCACGGCGTGACGTTCCACGAGCCGCTCGGGTTCCTCGACTACAACAAGCTCCAGCTCAACGCGGCCTGCGTGCTGTCCGACTCGGGCACGATCGCCGAGGAGGCGAGCCTGCTCGGCTTCCCCGCGGTCACGCTGCGCGACGCCATCGAGCGTCCCGAGGCCCTCGACACCGGCGCCATCATCATGACCGGCCTCGACCCTGACAACGTCGTCGAGGCGATGATGCTGGCGATGCGCGGTGAGCCGATCGTCGTGCCGAACGACTACCAGATCGCCAACTGCTCCCAGCGGGTCGTCGACTTCATCGTCTCGACCGTACGGCGCCACAAGCAGTGGAGCGGGCTGCGCTGACGGGGGCTGGGTCGCGGGGGTCTGGGGGCCTGTCGGTTCACCATGTTATGTGGGTCAACCGGATGTTCTCAAGGCAGATCTGCCATGAGAACAGACCGTTCGCCTACTTAACATGGTGAACCGACAACACCCCCCGCCTCTCGCCGCCTGTCGCCTCGCATGTACGGAGCGACAGTAGGCTCGCTAGCCTGACCCTGTGCTGACGTTCACGACGCTGCCCACGCCGATCGCAGGGCCTGGGCCCGGCAATGGCCTCCCCATCCTCGATGCGGGCGGCGCACGCGACGTCTCCGACGCCGACTGGGAGGTGCTGGGGGGCAGGAGCGGCTACGCCGAGCGCTTCCCGACCGTCCTCCCGTACGACGCGCAGGACTCGTTCGACCGGACGGTCGAGGTACGGGACCTGCGTGTCGCCGTTCTCGAGAGCTCCACGCTGAGGGCGACGTTCCTGCTCGACCTCGGCGGGCGGCTGTGGTCCCTGTACGACAAGGTCGCGGACCGCGAGCTGCTGTACCAGCCGGACGCGCTCATGCACGGCAACCTCGCGCTGCGGCAGGCGTGGTTCTCCGGCGGCGTGGAGTGGAACCTCGGCTTCACAGGCCACTGGCCGCTCACCAGCTCGCCCGTCTTCGCAGGGCGCGTCGCCGGCCCGCACGGTAGCGAGGTGCTGCGGCTCTGGGCGTACGAGCGCATGCTCGGGCTCGTGTGGCGCCTCGACGCCTGGCTGCCGGAGGGCTCCGAGGACCTGTACGTGCGGGTCGTGCTCGACAACCCGTACGACCGCACGGTCCCCGTGTACTGGTGGTCCACCATCGCCGTGCCGCAGGTCCCGGGAGGCCGCGTGCTCATGCCCGCGACGCGCGCCGTCTCCTCGGGCTACGGCGACCTCTCCGTCGTCGACATCACACCCGAGCGGCTCGAGCCGGCACGCCAGCAGTACGCGTCCGACCTGTTCGCCGACCTCGCCGGCCTGCCCGAGCCGTGGGTCGCCGCGGTCGACCGCGAGGGGCTGGGGATGCAGCAGACGTCGACCCCGCGCCTGCGCGGCCGGAAGCTGTTCGTGTGGGGGACGGCCACCGGCGGCGAGACGTGGCAGACGTGGCTCGGTGGCACCGGCCGGTACTGCGAGATCCAGGCCGGCCTCGGCCCCACCCAGCTGCACCACCTGCCGCTGGCGTCCGGCGAGACGTGGACCTGGACCGAGGCGTACGGGCCGCTGCGGTTGACCGGCCCGGTCGGCGACGAGCCGCCGCGCCCCACCAACGTCGCGGAGGCTGACCGTGCCCTGGCACGGGTCCAGGAGGCGCCCGTGACCATCGAGGCGACCGCCGACGGCTGGGGCGCCTTGGCCGTGGCGGCGGGCGACCTCGCGGTGACTCCGGCGACGCCGTTCCCCGCGGACACGCTGGGATCGGCCCAGCGGCCCTGGCTGGCGGTTCTCGGAGGGCAGCCCCTGTCCGGGCGGCCCGCGCCCGTCGCGGGCCCTGGCTGGCGGGCGCGGCTCGAGGAGACTCCACAGAGCCCCGAGCGCGACCTGCACCTCGGTTACCTCGGGCTCGCGCGCGGCAAGGTGCGCCGGGCTCGCAAGTACTGGAGAAGCTCGATCGCGGGCGCTCCCTCCGCGGAGGCGTACCGTGCCCTCGGCCTCACGTCGACCGAGGCCGACGAGCGGGCCGATTACCTCGCCCAGGCCGTACAGCTCGACGAGAACCCGTCCCTGCTCGTCGAGTACGCGACGGCGGCCCTCGCGGCAGGTCGTGCCGGGGACGTGGTCGACAAGGTCAGGGGACCCGAGCTGGAGGGGCGGCGTGGAGGCCGCCTCGCGCTGCTGCTCGCCCAGGCGTACGTGGAGCTCGGCCGTCTCGACGAGGCGGGCGCCATCCTCGAGTCGCAGCTCGTGGTCCCGGACATCCGCGAGGGCGCGGGCACGTTCACAGAGGTCTGGCGCGCGTACGAGGCGGCGCGGGGCACGAACCGGCCCCTGCCCGCCCACTACGACTTCCGCATGCGTCCCGAGGCCTGACCTGGGTTCACGCGTGCGGCGCCGGAACGCCGACGGCGGGCATCCCCCTGAGGAGATGCCCGCCGCTGTCGTGTGTCAGCGCGTCAACGCTCGGATCACCAGCCGGGCAGGTTCAGCTGCTTGGCCTGCTTCTTCGAGTCCTCGTCGTACAGCGCCGCTGCGTCCTTGGCCGACTTCTGGCCCGTGCCGACCAGGATGATGATCGACTCCAGGTTCGGGCCCTTGAGCGGCGAGATGAACTCGAGCGCCGGGCCGAAGTTGCCGCTGTTGGAGTACGAGAACACGTCCTGGGCGACCTGCGGCAGGTTGCCGGAGGGCTTGCACGTGTTCATGCCGAACGGGCCGTTCGGCGAGAAGGCGCCGAGCTGAGCCTTGCAGCCGTCACCGGACTCGGTGTAGGTGATGAACGCCTTCGCGGCCTCGAGGTTGGCGCCCTTCGTGGTCTGCGGGATGTAGAGGGCGTTCGGGACCCACGTCGTCAGTACGGACTTCCCGCCGAGGCTGCTCGGGATCGGGAAGAAGCCCAGGTCGTTGACCTTGTCGGGCGAGTTCTGCTGAACGGTCGTGATGTTGCCGGACAGGATCGGGTACTGCACGGCGTCGCCGTTGGCCAGCATCTTCAGCCCGTTGTCAATGGTGAGCGAGGGGGCATCGGAGTTGATCAGGCCGGCCTTGAACACGTCCTCGGTCTTCTGGAACCCGGCGAGACCCGGCATGGTCTCGTAGTTGATCTTGTTCTCGGTCCAGTTCTTGGCCCAGTTCGGGTCCTTGGCGTTGATGTTCGCGAAGTCGCCCAGCATGAAGAGCTGCGACGTCCACGTCGTGCCGTAGGTCTGCAGGACGGCGACCTTGCCGGCGTCCTTGATCTTCTTGCTGTTCGCCATGAACTGGTCCCACGTCTCCGGGACGCTCAGCCCGAGCTGCTGGTAGACCTTCTTGTTGTACATGATGCCGCCGCCGTTGCCGGCGCCCCACGGTGCCCCATAGAGCTTGGAGTCGCCCGTGGCCGTCACCGCTGTCTTGAACGGCGCGGTGAAGTCCTTGGCGTACCCCTCGTCACCCAGCGGGATGAGGTTCTTCGTCGGGTTGAGGTTGTTCATCAGCGAGCCGCTGTTGTACTGGAACACGTCCTCCATCGAGCCCGTCGACAGGCGGGTCTTCACGAGGTTGTCACCCTCTGTACCGCCGGGGCGGCTGACGATGTTCACCTTGTACTTGGACTGTGACGCGTTGAACCCGTCGGCCAGGGCCTTCGCGATCGCCGTGTTCGTCGTGTCGTTGGTGGAGAGGAGCTTGATGACGGTGACGCCGGCGCTGGCGTTGTTGGCCCCGGTCAAGCTCCCCGACTGGCAGGCGGTGGTGAGCATGAGGGCTGCCGAAGCTCCGAGCACCCCTGCCGCCTTCAAGAACTTCCTAGCAGTTCGCATTCCCATTCTCCTATGCGCTGATCTGCAAACTGACCCGGCCGGCGGCCAGGTCCTTCTCTGTGCCGTCAGGGCCACGGAACACTCCGGAGACCCCCTCGGGCAAGGTCACGTCGACGTCGACCTGACCTGACTCGTTCCGCCAGGTCACGGCAACGGTGCCGTGAGGCGTGTCGAGACTTGTCGAAGCCCAGGTGAGTCCGCCTCCGGGCTTCGGCGCTATGAGGACCCGGCTGTACCCGGGCTCGAGCGGGTTGATCCCGCCGATCACTTTGTGCATCCAGTCGGCGACGGCGCCGAACGCGTAATGGTTGAACGACGTCATCTGACCAGGGTTGATGGTCCCATCGGGAAGCATCGAGTCCCATCGTTCCCAGATCGTTGTCGCGCCCATCGTGACGGGGTACAGCCAGGAGGGGCACTCGCGCTCGAGCAGCATGCGGTACGCGACGTCGTCGTGACCGGTGCGGGACAGGGCGTGGAGCACGAAGGGGGTCCCGGCGAAACCGGTCGCGACCCGGTAGCCGTTCGCCTCCGCGAGCTCGGCGAGCCGGTCGCCGGCCGCCCTCTCATCGGCGGGGGACAGCAGGTCGAAGCTGATCGCCAGCGCGTAGACGGTCGCGCAGTCGGAGGTGATCCGGCCGCCGTCGACATAGTGGGCGTTGAAGGCCTCCTTGAGCCGGGCCGCGTACGCCTCGTAGCGCTCCGCCGCCTCGGTCTCGCCGAGGATCCTCGCGGTGCGGGCCGTGAGGTCGGCGCTGCGGAAGAGGCAGGCAGTGGCGACGACGCCCTTGTCCGCGACGGCCTTGAACGGGTCGTCCGGCGGGGCGTTGGGGTCGAGCCAGTCGGCGAACTGGAAGCCGGTGTCCCACAGCCCGGTGGGAGACAGGAGCGTCTCGACGTGGTCCAGGTGGCCGCGCATCGTGCCGAACGAGGCGCGGAGGTCCTCCTCGTCCCCGTACGCCTCGTAGATGGCCCAGGGCACCCAGACGCCCGCGTCGCTCCAGAGGCACGTGGACTCGCGGGGGCGGTTCGGGCGCTCGAAGAACTTGAGCACGTCCGGGACGACGAACGGCACGATGCCGTCGTGGTGGGCCTGCTCAGCGTCGACGTTCTTCAGCCACTCGCCCAGGAAGCCCTTGACGTCGTAGATGAAGGCGGCCGTGGGGGCGAACGCGGCGATGTCGCCGGTCCAGCCCAGGCGCTCGTCTCGCTGGGGGCAGTCCGTCGGGACGTCGAAGAAGTTGCCGCGCTGTCCCCAGACGATGTTGCTGTACAGCTGGTTCAGCATGTCGTCAGAGCATTCGAAGTGGCCGATGCGGTCCATCTGCGAGTGTACGACGACGGCGCGAAGCGCCTCGGGGTCCAGCTCGCCGGGCCATCCGGAGACCTCCGCGTAGCGGAAACCGTGGAACGTCTTCGTGGGCTCGAAGACGTCGTCGCCGCCGGAGGTGGTGTAGGTGTCGGTGGCCTTGGCGGTACGAAGCGGACGTGTGCCCAGCTCCTCGTGCTCGAGGACCTCCGCGTGCCGGATGGTGATCTCGGTGCCGGCCGGCGCCGAGACACTGAGCCGGATCCAGCCGACGAGGTTCTGGCCGAAGTCGACGAGGGTCTTCCCGCTGGGGGAGGTCCAGATCCGCTGCGGAGCGATGTCCTCGTGGCGGACGACCCGCGGCCCGTCGTAGGGCACGAGCCGGTGGGTGTCGAGCTCCTGCACGGAGACGCCGGTCCAGCCCTCACGGTCCGTGACGTCGCTGTTCCAGCCGGAGACGTCGATCCGGGCGTCGACCGACTGGCCGTCGTAGATCTCGTGGAACGTCGTCTGAGAGGGTCCCGACTGCCAGGAGGCGTCCGTCCCGACGAGCTGCCGGTGGCCGTCGGAGTACACGATCTCGAGCTGCGCGATGATCGCCGGCTCGTGGGCGTAGAAGCCGCCGGGCGTGGTGAACGGGATCCGGCCGGCCGCCCAGCCCTTGCCGAGGGAGAAGCCGAGAACGAACGGACGATCCGAGACGAGAGCAGCGACGTCGCAGGAGTAGACCCGCATCCGCCACTCGTAGCTCGACCAGCCCGGGCTGAAGACGTCGGGACCGTCAGGCTTGCCGTCGACGAACCCCTCGAAGATGCCGAGCGCAGAGACCAGGAGAGTGGCGCTGCTGACCCCACCGTGGTCGCCGTCCGGCGTCACGACCGTACGGATCAGGGGAGCGTGGTCGTACTCCTGGTCGGACGCGATGAGGGACGTGTTCGTCCAGTCCGGCATGCTGTGCCTCCTTGCACTATGACGTTTCAATGAAGTCTTGGGCCTGCCATGGACCTTGTCAAGAGTTACTCCCGAACCCTTGACTCTTCCGTCGAAGGCCAGTTAGCGTTAAAGGAGCGGGACGGTGAATCGTTTCACCGTGCACGTCTCATGCGTCACGAACGGTGACGCCCCTGGACTCAACGACGAAGAGGGGGCTCAATGGCAGCATCCGAGGTCGCGCCCCAAAGGGTAGGGCTGGCGTCCGTCGCGAAGAAGAACTCGTCGACGCGACGTCTTTACACTGCCAAGACGTACCCCTTGTGGTTCCTCATCCCGTCGGCGACGTTGTTCGTCATCTTCTTCCTCGTTCCCACTGTCGCGTCGTTCTACTTCGCGTTCACGCGATGGGATCTCCCGAGCGCCACGTGGACCGGCTGGG
>JACRAA010000222.1 GCA_016213595.1 Actinomycetota bacterium
CGTTCTTCACCGACGTGGCGCGCGGCATCGAGCTCGCTGCGGAGAAGGCCGACCTGTCGGTCACCGAGAACATCTTCATGGGCCGCCAGCCCCTCGCCCGCGGCCGTCGCATCGACCGCGCCGCGATGATCTCGGAGGCCGAGGGTCTCTTCGCCCGCCTCGGCGTCCGCATCGACCCCCGTCGTCCCGCCGCCGGCCTCTCGATCGCCGACCAGCAGATCATCGAGATCGCCAAGGCCATCTCGCTCGACGCGCGCCTGCTGGTGATGGACGAGCCCACCGCCGCGCTCAGCGGCGTCGAGGTCGACCGCCTGTTCGCCGTCGCCCGGAGCCTGCGCGACGAGGGTCGCGCACTGGTCTTCATCTCCCACCGCTTCGACGAGGTCTTCGCCCTCGCCGACACCGTGACCGTGATGCGCGACGGCTCCTACATCGACACCCGCCGCATCGACGAGACCTCGCCGTCCGAGCTGGTGTCGCTGATGGTCGGCCGCGACGTCGACGAGCTCTTCCCCAAGGTCGCCGCCACCATCGGCGAGCCGGTCCTGCAGGTCAGCGGACTCAACCGGTCGGGCGTCTTCCACGACATCGACCTCGAGGTCCGCGCCGGGGAGATCGTCGGCCTGGCCGGCCTCGTCGGCGCAGGTCGGAGCGAGGTCGCCCGCGCGGTCTTCGGCGTCGACCCCTACGACAGCGGCTCGGTCACGGTCAACGGCACGGCCGTCAAGGAGCACGACCCGCGCTCCGCGATCCGCGCCGGCATGGCCTTCATCCCCGAGGACCGTCGCAAGCAGGGACTGGTCATCGACTCCTCGGTGACCCGCAACGTCGCCGGGGTCATCCGCCGCGGCATCGCGAAGGCCGGCCTGCTCACCGCCGGGATGGAGAACACGGCCGCCGGCCCCTGGGCCTCCCGCCTCGAGGTCAAGACCAGCGCGCTCGACATGAACGCGGCCACGATGAGCGGCGGCAACCAGCAGAAGGTCGTCATCGCCAAGTGGCTCGCGACGAACCCCAAGCTGCTGATCATCGACGAGCCCACCCGCGGCATCGACGTCGGCACCAAGGCCGAGGTTCACCGGCTGCTGTCCGAGCTCGCCGGGCAGGGCCTCGCGATCCTGATGATCTCCTCCGAGCTGCCCGAGGTCCTCGGCATGGCCGACCGCGTCCTCGTCCTCTGCGAGGGCCGCATCACCGCCGAGCTCGACCGCGCCGAGGCCACCCCCGAGGCCGTCATGCACGCGGCCACCCACCACCTCGAGGACGCTTCATGAGCCACACCGACGTGCAGCCCCAGGGCGAGGTCTCGTCCGGCGAGGCACTCCTCGTCGAGCCCAGCCGCCTGTCCCCGACCCGGCGCGCGGTCACGACCGTGCTCCGCTCGCGCGAGCTGTCGATCTTCCTCGTCCTCCTCGCGGTCGTCGTGCTCGCGACGTCGAAGAACAACAGCTTCCTCTTCAGCTCGGACGGCTGGCGCAACTTCCTGCTCAACCCGTCGATCCTCGTGCTGCTGGCCGTCGGCCAGGGCGTCGTGATCGTCACCCGCAACGTCGACCTGTCGGTCGGGTCGGTGATGGCGCTCACCGCCTACCTCACCGGCCGGCTCTTCATCGACCAGCCGGGCCTGCCGATCATCGCGGTGATCGCAGCCTGCCTGCTGCTCGGCGGGGTGCTCGGCCTGGTCAACGGCCTCCTGGTGGCCTACGGCAAGGTGCCCGCGCTCGTCATCACGCTCGGCACCCTCTACATCTACCGCGGCATCATGCTCACCTGGGCGGGCAGCGACCGGATCAACGCCGGCGACCTGCCGCGCGAGTTCCTCCGGCTCGGCACCCGCTCGGTGCTGGGCGTGCCGATGCTGACGATCATCGCGGTGCTGGTCCTGGCCGCGGTCGGCTACTACCTGCACACCGCGCGCGGTGGCCGCGAGATGTACGCGATCGGGTCCGACCCCGACGCGGCCGTCCTCTACGGGCTGTCCGTACGCCGTCGCCTCCTCGCCGCGTTCGTCCTGAGCGGCGCGCTGGCCGGCCTGGCCGGTGCGCTCTACACCGCGCGCTACGGCACGGTGAGCTCCAGCGTCGGCAGCGGCATCGAGCTCCAGGCCGTCGCGGCCGCCGTCATCGGTGGCATCGCGATCTTCGGCGGCAGCGGCACCGTGTGGGGCGCGGCGATCGGAGCCTTCCTGCTCGTCACCATCAACCGGGCGCTCCCGAGCCTGGGCATCGAGGACTTCTGGCAGCGCGCCGTCGTCGGCGCCCTCATCCTCGGCGCGATCGTCCTCGACCGCGTCCTCGCCGTCAGACAGGCCCGCAAGCTCGCCGAATCGAGGGACCGCCCATGAGCGCCACGACGCAGGCACCCGCCCGCACCTACTCGGCGTACTCCGCACCCCTGTGGCAGCGGCTGCTGCTCACCCGCGAGACGGCCGTCATCGCCCTCACCGCGGCGGTGATCCTCTACTCGATCGCCAACGTGCCCAACTTCGACGGCCCGCTGACCATCAAGTTCCTGCTGCAGGACATCGCCCCCATCCTGCTGATCGCCCTGCCGATGACGCTGGTGATCATCACCGGCGAGATCGACCTGTCGGTCGCGAGCATCATGGGCCTGAGCAGCGTGCTGCTCGGCGTGCTCCACGAGGGCGGGATGTCCGTCCCGGCCGCCGCGCTGCTCGCCCTGCTCGCCGGCCTGGCCTGCGGCGCGCTCAACGGCTTCCTCATCGCCTACGTCGGACTGCCGTCGCTCGCGGTCACGATCGGCACCCTCGCGCTCTTCCGCGGCATCGCTGTCGGGCTGCTCGGCACCAAGGCGATCACCGACTTCACCGAGAAGTGGTCCGACCTCGCCACCGGGA
>JACRAA010000235.1 GCA_016213595.1 Actinomycetota bacterium
CGACAGACGACAGAATGGACCGCATGTCGCTCCTCGTCACCTGGGTCTGGCCGGAGACGCCGATCACCCTCGCCGTCCTCGTCATCCTCGGCGTGACCGCCCACGCGCTCATCTCGCTGGGCGTCTCGCGCGCCACCGACCTGGCGCTGCATCGCAGCGCGGAGCACGCGGCGGGCAAGACGAGCGCCGCATCCCGCCTGCTGGGGCATGCGACGGGCCTCGCGAACGCCCGTGCCCAGCAGCGCACCCGTACGCTCGGCTCCCTCCTGCGTTCCATCTCCGGCGTGGTCATCACCGTCATCGTCGTCCTGACCGCCATGTCGATCCTCGGCATCCCGCTGACGCCGCTGCTGGCCTCGGCGGGTGTCGGCGGCATCGCCCTCGCGTTCGGCGCGCAGTCGCTCGTGAAGGACTACCTGACCGGGATCTTCATGATCATCGAGGACCAGTTCGGCGTGGGCGACTTCATCACGATCGGCGAGATCTCCGGAACCGTGCAGGACGTGACGCTGCGGGTCACCCGCATCCAGGACGGGTCGGGGATGATCTGGTACGTCCGCAACGGCGAGGTGCTCAAGGTCGGCAACCTCACGCAGGGCCACTCCACCGGCACGGTCGACATCCCCGTCTCGTACGACTCCGACCCTGAGACCGTCCTCTCCGTGCTGCGGGAGGTGGCGACGGCGATCGGCGAGGACCCCGAGTTCGCCGACGCACTGGTCGAGCCTCCGACCGTGCTCGGCATCAACGCGATCGCGGGGGGATCGATGACGTTCCAGGTGCTCGTGAAGGCGCAGCCGAACCAGCAGTACGGGGTGCTGCGGGCGTTCCGCGAGCGCGCGCTCGTCGCGCTGACGGCCGCGGGCGTGAAGGGACCGGCGAACGAGCCCCCGGCGGCTCGGCTGGCCTGAGGCGAGTGGCGCGACCCCTAGGGTGAGGCGTGTGAGTACGCGCCGGTTGCCGCGCTACGCGAGGCCGAGCGCCGTGTGGCTCGTGCTCGGCAGCATCGCGACCGTCCAGATCGGCGCGGCCATCGCCAAGCACCTGTTCGGCCTGGCCACTCCGACGGGCATCGTGTGGCTGAGGCTCGTGTCGGCCGCGGTCGTGCTGCTGCTCTGGTCGCGGCCCCGGCTGAGGGGACGCACCGGCAGGGACTGGCTGCTGGTGACCGGCTACGCGGTGTCGCTCGCGGGCATGAACTGGTGCATCTACCAGGCGTTCAGCCGGATCCCCGTCGGGCTGGCGGTCACGCTCGAGTTCCTCGGGCCGCTCACGGTCGCGCTCGTCACCAGCCGCGGCGTACGGGAGGTCCTGTGGGCCCTGCTCGGCGGCGTCGGCGTCGTCCTGCTCGGCTTCAGCCCGACGTCCCTGAGCTGGGCGGGGGTCGGGTTCGCGCTGCTCGCAGGCGCGGGCTGGGCCGCGTACATCGTCATCTCGCCCCACCTGGGACGACGCTGGGAGGGCATCGGTGGCCTCGCCGTGGCCCACGGCTTCGGAGCGCTCGCCCTGGCCGTCCCCGCGCTGCTCCTCAACGGCATCGCCCTCGCGAACCCCACGGTGATCGGGCTGGGACTGCTGGTCGGGCTGCTGAGCTCGGTCATCCCGTACAGCCTCGAGCTGCAGGCGCTGCGTACGCTGCCGACGCGGGTCTTCTCGGTCCTCATGTCGCTCGAGCCTGCGTTCGCGGCACTGGCCGCGTTCCTCATCCTGGGCGAGCGCCTGGGGGTCGTCGACCTCGTCGCCATGGGCTGCGTCGTCATCGCGTCCGTCGGCATCACCCGCTCGGCGACCACCTGAGGCTACGAACCGCGACCGCCCGCGTACAGACCCTCTCGCGGGCACGTACAGACCCTCTCGCGGGCATGTACAGAACCTCTCGCGAACACGTACAGAATCTCTCGCGAACACGTACAGAATCTCTCGCGGGCAGTACGGCGTCAGCCCTGCTTCGCCCACCAGTCGCGGAGCTCGGCCTCGGCGACCTCACGGGAGACAGGGCCACGGTCGAGCCGGCGCTCCAGCAGGAACCCGTACGCCTTCCCGATCACGGGGCTCGGCCCGATCCCGAGGATCCGCATGATGTCGTTCCCGTTGAGGTCCGGCCGGATGGCGTCCAGCTCCTCGGCGGCCGCGAGCTCGTCGATGCGCCACTCGAGCTCCTCGTACGCGCGGCGCAGCCTGTCCGCCTTCGCCTGGTTCCTGGTCGTGCAGTCGGAGCGCGTGAGGATGTGGAGGCGCTCGAGCTCGGGACCCGCATCCCGTACGTACCGCCTGACCGCGGAGTCGGTCCACGTCCCTTCGCCGTACCCGTGGAAGCGCAGGTGGAGCTCCACGAGCAGCGCCACCGACTCGATGATGTCCTTCGAGTAGCGCAGCTCGGTCAGCCGCCGGCGCACCATCTTGGCGCCGACGACGTCGTGGTGGTGGAACGAGACCTTGCCGCCCGCCTCGAAGCGCCTTGTCCTGGGCTTGCCGATGTCGTGCAGCAGTGCCGCGAGCCGGTTGACGATGTCCGGGGCGTGCTTGCGCTCCCGCTCGAGCGCGATGGCCTGGTCGAGCACGATCAGCGAGTGCTCGTACACGTCCTTGTGGCGATGGTGCTCGTCGCTCTCGAGCCGCAGCGCCGGCAGCTCGGGCAGGAACTGGTCGGCGAGGCCGGTGCCGACGAGCAGGTCGAGCCCGACCCTCGGGGCGTCCAGCAGCAGCAGCTTGGTGAGCTCGTCGCGGATGCGTTCCGCGGACACGATCTCGAGCCGGGGGGCCTGCTCGGCCATGACGCGCACCATGTCCGGGTCGGGCATGAGCTGGAGCCGGGCCGCGAACCGCGCCGCGCGCAGCATCCGCAGCGGGTCGTCGCTGAACGACACCTCCGGCGACGTGGGCGTCCGCAGGATGTGGTCGGCGAGGTCGTCCAGGCCGTGGTACGGGTCGACGAACGTCCCGTCGACGACCGAGACGGCCATCGCGTTAACCGTGAAGTCGCGGCGTACGAGATCTGCCTCGATGGTGTCGCCGAAGGCGACGACGGGCTTGCGCGTGTCCGGTTCGTACGCATCCGCCCGGTGGGTGGTGACCTCGACCTGCCAGGACCGTTCGCCGTCGCGCAGCATGGTGCCGATCGTGCCGAACTCGCGACCCATGTCCCACGTCGCGTGGTTGAACTTCCGCAGCAGGCGCTCGATGTCGTCGGGGCGGGCGTTGGTCGTGAGGTCCAGGTCCTCGGACGGCGACCCGAGCAGGGCGTCCCGCACGGGGCCGCCCACCACGTACAGACTGAACCCCTCCGCGGCGAACGCGTCACCCAGCCGTGCCACCACGGGCAGCCTCGTGAGCGCGGCGAGCGCGCGCTGCTGGGTCACGGAGAGGTCTGGCACGTCTGCGAAGTCTACGGAGTCCGGCCAGCCGGCAGGACGGCGCGCTCACCGCGGCCGTGAGTACCCAAGCCCAGCACAGGAGCCCGCCCCGCGGGCGCCGAGGCGCTCGGCCCTGCACGCCCGAGCGTGCCCAGTCGCCACCCGTAGGATGAGCGGGTGATGCGCCCGGACCCGGTACAGGCCGCGCCGCGAGGGCGACCCGGCCCCGTGGCCGCTCTGCTGCGCATCGCGCTCGCGCTGCTTGTCCTGGCGTCCGTCCTCGCCCTCCACCAGCCTGCGCAGGCGGCGGAGACGGCCAGCGTCGACGTGAAGCTCGCGACGTCCGAGGTCACCGGGACCGGCGGCGATGCCGCGCTCCACCTGGCCGGCACCGTGACCAACACAGGTACGACAACGCTCTACACCGTGCAGGTGCTGCTGTGGCGCGACATGGCTCCGATCACCTCCCGCGCCGCTCTCGCCACCGCGCTCAGCGCCTCCCCGACCGCAGCGACCGGAGCGCGCTCAACCACGCCGGGC
>JACRAA010000236.1 GCA_016213595.1 Actinomycetota bacterium
AGTGGTGTACGACGGGGTGCCGCTGGACGGTGTGCACGTCGGGCTGGACGACGACGGACGCATCTCGCTCACGGGACCGACGACCTTCTCGGGCTACCGCCTCGAACCGGAGGCGACAGCGGAGGTGCTCGACGGGCGGACGTTCCTCACGTCCGATCGCGGCGCCTGGGTCGGCGGCAGGCTCGAGGTCCGCGGCAGGATCGACGACGTCGTCATCTCGGGCGGCGTCAACGTCGACATCGCACAGCTGCAGCGCGTGGTCGACCGCGCGCTGGGGGTCGAGCGTGTCGTCGTCCTCGGTGTGCCGGATCCCCAGTGGGGTGCCAGGATCGTCGCCGTGACCACGTCGGACCTCACGCTCACCGCGCTCCACGACAGCCTTGACGGTCGCGTCGAGCGCTCTGCCCTGCCGCGGGACCTGCGCCGGGTCGACGCCTTCCCCCGGACGAGCAGCGGCAAGATCGACAGGCGGACCATCGCCTCGGAGTGGACGGTCTAGTGGCCACACCCTCTCAGTGGCTGGCCGGCGCCAGGCCACGGACGCTCCCCGCTGCCGTCTCCCCGGTCGTCGCCGGCTCCGGCGTCGCGTACCTCGCCGGACACGTCGACCTGGTCGTTGCAGCGCTGTGCCTCCTGGTCGCGCTGGCGCTCCAGGTCGGCGTCAACTATGCCAACGACTACTCCGACGGCATCCGGGGGACGGACGCTGTACGCGTCGGCCCGATGCGGCTCGTCGGCTCCGCCGCGGCATCACCGCCGGCTGTCAGGAGGGCCGCCTTCGGCTCGTTCGGCATCGCGGCCGTCGCGGGCCTGGCCATCGTGTGGCTCTCAGGACAGTGGTGGCTGCTCGTCGTCGGGGCGGCCGCGATCCTCGCTGCCTGGTTCTACACCGGAGGCGAGCACCCGTACGGCTATGCCGGACTCGGCGAGCTCATGGTGTTCGTGTTCTTCGGGCTGGTCGCCGTCATGGGGACCACGTACGTCCAGGCTCACCGCGTGGACGTCGTCGCGTTCGTCGCGTCGGTCGCCGTGGGCCTCGTCGCGTGCCAGGTGCTCGTCGCCAACAACCTGCGCGACATCGACGGGGACCGCGAGGTCGGCAAGCGCACCCTGGCCACGAGGCTGGGGGAGCGCGGCACCCGGCTGCTCTACGTAGTGATGACGGTCGTCGTCGCGGTGGCGGTCGTCGTCCTCGGCGCACTCACGTCGTGGCGGGCCCTGCTCGGGCTCATCGGCGTCGTGGTCCTCGCTGTCGCCACCCGGTCGGTCCTGGCCGGGGCGCAGGGCCGGGCGCTGGTCCGTGTGCTGCAGCTCACGGGGATCGCCGAGCTGCTCATGGCCGTCGGGCTGGCGCTCGGATGGCTCATCAGTTGAGCGTGGCCGGTCTCACTCCTGCGCCTGGTGGCGCCGTGCGGCGATGAGGCGCTCAAGGTAGGCGAGGTAGGCCGGGTTGTCGTCGGTGGCGGTGTTCTCCAGAAGGTACGCTCCCGGACCTGCCGGTGCCCGCACGGCCCTGGGCCGCCCGTAGACCACCCAGAGCAGCGGGCCGAGCACGGGCACTGCCGCCGCGCGGAGCCAGTGCCCGCGGGTGAAGCTGCGAAGCTCGCACTCGTACGACGAGGCCACGTCGAGCATGGCGACGAGCGACACGACGATGACACCAGCAAGGCTCAGCCCGAGCATCGGAACCTCCACTCCGCGAACTCGCTCACACCTTCGCACCGGGCCCCCGCCTGACGAGCGGAAATGAGAGATCTCACGTCCACCGCTCACCTACGTCCTCACGCCTCCCGCCTCTGGCACCATGCCATCGACGAGAGGAGAGCGGTGACCCACCCGCCCTACGGCCCGAGCAGCCCCGGCAACCCTGCGCCGCCCCAGCCGGTCTTCGAGAGGTTCCCCGCGTACGACACGCTGTCGCCCTCGAGCCCGTACACCGTGGTCTTCGAGCCCTGGCCTGCTCGCCCGCGAGTCCCGGACGACGAGGACGGCGTCCGGGTCCCCGCGGAGCCAGCCTCGGCGGCCTCGCCGGTCGACCTGCGCGCGCCGGCCGTGGCTGTGGCCCTCGCCGAGGGGGAGGGCTCCCAGGCCGGCCCGACCGACGACGGACAGTCCGCCGAGGACCACGAGCCAGCGGTGGTGCCCAGGCCGTACGTCGCGGCCCCGCAGCAGTACATCCCGGCCGGCCCGCCCGCCGGACCCGGCCAGCCCTCGCTCGCACCCACGTTCCTGACGCCGGCCCCGACCCTGCCGTCCTCGCCGTACGGAGGCCCGCCCGAGCCGTCGCACGGAGGCCCCGACCCCTACCTGGCACTCCTGCAACGGCACAAGGCCCCGCCGGGGTTCGGGTCGGCCAGGCCGCGGACGGAGAACGTCGGGCGCGGGCTCGCGATGGCGTCGCTCGCCGTGGTCGGGGGCTGCGTCCTGAGCGCGTTCGTCTACCACCTGGGTTTCGTCGCCTCGATCGTTGCGCTCGCCATGGGCGCAGCCGGCATCTTCCTCTACGCGAAGGGGGCCGGAGCGCCGCCACGCAAGGGCGGCCCGGCGCTCGTCGTCCTGCTCATCGCCGGCATCCTGCTCGCGTGGGTCTGCTCGGTCGCCACCGAGCTCTACTTCTTCTACGTCCACAGGACAGGCACGACAGGCGGCGCGCTCGTGTTCGTCCTCAGCAGCGTCCTCTCGTTCGACCTGTTCAAGGCCATGTTGAAGGACTTCCTGATCTTCGTGGGCTTCGGCGTGCTCGGCATCTTCAGCGTCGCGAGGCGGCTGCTCTCCGGTCGCGTCCGCTGATCAGCCGGTCGCCGGAGGTGCACCGGCCCGCAGCCAGGCCCGGAGGGCATGGGTGGCTCGCACGTCGTCCTCGTTGTAGTCCAGGACTCGTTGGGTGAGCTCCAGACGGACGTCGTCGGTCTCGGCGTTGACCGCGTCGGCGAACCAGGACTGGCTGTTGAGGCCGCCGGGGTTGTCGTCGCGCCACGAGAACCCGGAGCCCGAGTGCGCCACCTGCTTGAGGCCCAGCCCGTACGTGCCGAAGAAGTGGGTCCGGATGAGCTCGAACAGGTCGAAGAACCCCTCCTCGGCGAAACGCGCCGCCCAGACGAACGGCTCCCGGCTGTACGACTCGGCGAGCCGCTGGATCCGCAGCACCTCGTAGCGGGAGTAGTGGAAGACCCGGACGGAGGTGCCCGACGACTCGACGAGGTCGCGCAGCCAGGTCAGCGCCTCGTCGGCGAGCCGTCGCTCCGCGGCTTCGGTCAGCTCGGAGAAGTCGGAGAACGCGACGTACGTGGGCGGGTCCTCTGTGCGGGTGTCCGTGACGAGGAAGCCCCAGAGGTAGACGTGGTCGTCGGCGGAGGTCTCGATGTCGAAGTCGACCTCGATCTCCGCGCTCGGCACGACGAGCGGTTCGTCGTCGACCCGCTCCAGCTCGACACCGCTCACCATCAGCTGGGCTCGATGCGCCGCGATCCGCAGTCTCTCCTCCCCGCCGGGCCGATGGGCCACCTCGGGCAGGTACGAGGGGAGCAGGGCGTCGAGGTCGACGGACGCCAGGTCTGTCAGGGTCGACACGCCGAGCCGGCGGAGGACAGCGATCTCGCGGACGTCCAGCGGCGACTTGGCGATGCGGAGCGAGAGGTCGTCGTCGCCCAGCTGCGGCAGGCAGGTCTGCCACCACACGCAGCGGTCGCACTCCCGCACCCTGATCGGCATCACCACGAGCGGCGGGTCCTCGGGGCTGCCCGTCTGCCGCTGCGCCACCGTGGCGACCTTGACGCGAAAAGCGTGCTCGTGGTCGTACCGCTCGAGCGGGCTCCGCTTCGTCCAGCCCGTCGCTGCGGTGCGGGAGAACGTGCGGATCTGCTTCGCGTCGAGCCGTACCCAGGCCACGCCGAGCCGGTTGCCGAGCGGCGGGATCTGGTCGGAGCCGATGACCCCGCCGTAAGGGATGCCACCGGCGGCGGTGCCCGCTGCCCCGAGCAGCCGCCAGTAGTGGGCGAGCTGGAGGAGGTCCGGCTCCCGGCTCGCGACCCGAAGCGCACGACCCGGCACAGGGACGGCGTGGGCGTGGAACGGGTCCTCGAGCGGCGAGATGGGGAACGGCTCGTGCGTCGGGCCGGGCGTCTGCCGCTCCAGCATCCGGTGCATCTTGACGATCACGGGGTAGTAGCCGGGGCGGGCGTCAGGGGTGTCCTGGCCGCGCACCCACAGGTCGGCCCGGCCGGACCGGTGCCCGTGCCAGTCGAGAGGCAGCAGCCCTGCGACGATGACCGGCACTCCATCTGCCATGGCCGCCAACGTGGCCGCCACCTGCACGTCGTGGGGCGCGTCGCGCAGCGTGCGGCAGTCGACCGCGTGCGGGACGGTCTCGAGAACGCGGCGGAGCACGTCTGCCTTGAAGGGGGCACCTCCGGCGAACAGCTCCTGCAGCGACTCGTCCAGCTCGGGCCGTTCCAGACCGGGCAGGAACGCGTTCTGCGTCTTGACCGGACAGCTGCGCGCCGCGTAGGCGTCGAGGACGAACTCGGTCACAGCGCTCTGCGACCCCTGTGGAGCGCCACGATCCCGCCGACGAGGTTGCGGTGCTCGACGGCTGTCCAGCCGGAGGCGAGCATGAGCGCGGCCAGCGCCTCCTGGTCGGGCCAGCTCACGATCGACTCCACGAGATAGTCGTACGCCGCCGGGTTCGGCGACACCAGCTTCGCCACGCCGGGGACGACGACGGGCAGGTAGGTCGTGTACAGGCGACGCCATGGTCCCCAGGTGGGGGCCGAGAACTCGCAGATCACCAGGCGGCCCCCGGGACGTACGACCCGGAGCAGCTCGGCGAGCGCTGCCGACGTGTCCTGGACGTTGCGCAGGCCGAACGAGATCGTTGCCGCGTCGAAGGCGTCGTCGGCGAACGGGAGGGAGAGCGCGTCGCCGGCCACGAACGACAGGTCAGGGTTGCGCCGCCGGCCCTCGGCGAGCATGCCGAGGCTCATGTCGACGCTCACGACCTGGGCACCGGCCGCGGCGAACGGGACGGAGCTCGTGCCCGTCCCTGCCGCGAGGTCGAGCACGACGTCGCCGGGCTTCGGTGCCACCGCGTCGACGACCGCCCGCCGCCAGGACCGGTCCAGGCCGAGGGAGGCCACGTCGTTGATGAGGTCGTACCGCGACGCGAGGTGGTCGAACATCCCCGCGACCTCGGCACGGCGCTTCGCGAGCGTGGCGCGCTGGTTCGTCTGCACGGGGAAAGCATGGCACCTCCCACTGACAAGACCTGATTCGTGAGGTCTGCGGGACATGCGGAACAATCACATCCATGGCGAAGCAGCGCACTCCGGTGCTCAAGGTGTCGAAGCTCTCGAAGGCGTACGGTTCGCACCCGATCGTCACCGACTTCTCCCTCGAGGTGTGGGCGGGTGACGCCATCGCCCTCACCGGCCGCAACGGTGCCGGCAAGTCCACGATCCTGCGCTGCCTGGTGGGCGCCGACAAGGCCGACGCGGGCACCATCGAGGTCTGTGGCAACAAGCTGCGCGAGTCCGACCCTGCCGTACGCCGCGACCTCGCCACGGTCATCGACGACCTCGACTTCTTCCCCGACCTGTCGGTCGTGGAGCACCTGGACCTCCTCGCCCGAGCCCACGGGCTCCCCGACGCGGAGGAGGCGGTCGACGACGTCCTGCACGAAGTGCAGCTCGTCGCGCAGTCGGGACAGCTCCCCGGCACCCTCTCGAGCGGACAGCGGCGCCGGCTGGCTCTCGCGACCGCGTTCGTGCGGCCCCGCAAGCTCCTCATCCTCGACGAGCCGGAGCAGCGGCTCGACGTGGAGGGCGTCGAGTGGCTCGCGAAGCGGCTGAAGGCGGAGCGCGAGGCCGGTCTTGCCATCGTCATGGCGAGCCACGAGCCTGCCCTCGTCGACGTCGTCGCCACGAGGACGATCCGGGTGGGCGCATGAGCAAGAAGTCGCGCGCTCGAGCCGGGGCGCCGAGGCCGGCCGCGCCGCCGACCCGTACCGACCCTCCGGTCCCACCCGTCGTCGCGCCGGCCCCCGAGCCGGAGCCCGAGACGGTCCACCCGCTGCGCGTCCTCACCGACGTCGAGCCGGAGCCGGTGTCGGAGAACGCGCTGCGCGGCATGATGCGCGACTGGCGCCGCGGCCGTGCGACCAGGCACCTCTGGGACATGATCCAGGACGGGTACGTCGCCGTGCTGGCCACCGTCATGATCGGCGCGATGCTCGTCTCGGTCGTGATCCGGGCCCAGGGCGCGGTCTCCGCCTGTACGTCCGAGGGCTGCCTGTCGTCACGGACCCTGCTGCCGTGGGCCGCCCTGTGCGGCGTCCTCGCGCTGACACTCATGGTGTCGCGCATCTTCGGGCCCGTCGTCGCCTCGGCCGCCGAGGGCTTCTGGCTCATGGAAGCGCCCATCAAGCGCGCCCGCATCCTGTGG
>JACRAA010000219.1 GCA_016213595.1 Actinomycetota bacterium
CGCCGCTGTCCGCCGTTCCCTCACACTCCGCTTCCCGTCCCGGACGCTGCGTTCGCCGTCGGCACAGCTTGGGGACCCGCGCGCCTCCGCGACCTCGCCCGTTCCGACGGCACGATGGAGCCATGGCTGGACTGCTGGAAGTCGTGGTGCTCCAGGCTGCCGACGCCGAGAGCGCCACGGACGGGGGCGCTGACCGGGTCGAGCTGGTCGGCTCGATGACCCACGGCGGCCTGTCGCCCGAGCCGGCACTCGTCGAGGCCGTGCGCCGAGCCACCTCCGTACAGCTGCGCGTCATGCTCCGCCTCAGGGACGGGTTCGGTACGGACGGCGCCGAGACGACACGGCTGAAGGGGCTGGCGAGCGCGTACATCGACGCGGGGGCCGACGGCATCGTCATGGGCTTCCTCAACGGCTTGAGCCAGGTCGACCTCGAGGTCGGTACGGAGCTGGCCGGCGACGGGGGCTGGCCCTGGACCTTCCACCGGGCGATCGACTCCGCGCTCGACGTCACGAAGGCATGGCGCGACGTACGGACGCTGCCGGGTCTCGACCAGGTCCTGACGAGCGGCTCCGCCCGAGGCCTGCGGTACGGCCTCGACGACCTCATCGCGCGGGCCCGCGCGGACCGGGAGGCCGCTCGGCTCATCATGGCGGGCGGCGGTCTCGCCCCGGACCAGGTGCCGTGGCTGGCGCAGGCGGGGATCCGCGCCTTCCACATCGGCTCGCCCGCGCGTCCCGGCCGCAGCTACAAGGCGTACGTGGACGCAGGTCTCGTCCGGTCGTGGCGCCGGCTCATCGACTCCGAGGTGCGTCACCCTCCGGGCACCTGATGCGACACTGGTCCCCGTGAGCAGCAGGTTGTTCCAGCCGTCCAGGCTGGCCGCCGCGTCCTTCGGCCTCGGTCTCGGCGCACTCGTCGGCATCAGCGTCGCCCTCGTGACCGGGTCGATGCTCGGAGCCGATGCGCAGCGCTCGCCCCTGGCTCCCGGCGCAGGGATCGCCTTCTGGGCCGCCGCTCTCATGGCCCCGGCGGCGATCGTGACCGGCGTCCTGGCCAAGATCCGGCTCAAGGAGCCCGGCTGGTGGTCGACGCTGGCGATCCTGCTGGGGGCCGTCGTGCTCGTCATCGTCCTCGTCACGCTCGTGTTCATCCTTGCCATCGTGAGCACGTCCTGAGCGGTGCCCGCCTCTCGTACAGTGACGCCATGTCCCAGGAGCTGACCGAGGAAGCCGTACGGATCACGACCGAGCTGGTACGGATCGACTCGACCAACGTCGGGGACGGCACCGGCCCGTGCGAGCTGGAGGCCGCGCAGTACGTGGCCGGGCTGCTGCGAGAGGTCGGCCTGGAGCCCGAGCTCGTGGAGCCGTCGCCGAGGCGCGTGAGCGTCGTCGTGCGGGTGCCGGGCTCCGACCGTGCACGTCCCGGTCTGGTCCTCCACGGTCACCTCGACGTCGTCCCGGCCGATGCCGCCGCCTGGAGCCACGACCCGTTCGCGGGTGACGTGGTCGACGGCGTGCTGTACGGGCGGGGCGCGGTCGACATGAAGGACATGGTCGGCATGATGCTCGCGAACCTGCGGCACCTGGTCCGTACGGGCACGACGCCTCCCCGCGACATCGTCTTCGCGTTCCTCGCGGATGAGGAGGCCGGCGGCGTGTGGGGGGCCGAGTGGCTCGTCCGCAACCGGCCGGAGCTGTTCGAGGGCTGCTCGGAGGCGATCAGCGAGGTGGGCGGCTACTCGGTCACGCTGCAGCCTGCCGATGGCGGGCCGTCGCGACGGACGTACCTCCTCCAGACGGCCGAGAAGGGGTACGCCTGGATGCGGCTCCGCGCCACGGGCCGGGCGGGGCACGGGTCCGTACCGAACGACGAGAACGCGATCGTGCGGCTCGCCGAGGCGATCGTGCGGATCGACGCCCACGACTGGGGCGTCCATCTGATCCCTCCGGTCGTCACGCTGTTCGACCATGTCAGCGAGGTCACGGGCGTCCCGTGGGACCGCGACGACCCGGCAGCGTTCCTGCCGCAGCTCGGGGGCGCGCGCCAGTTCGTGGCAGGCACCTTGGGCAACACGGCGAACCTCACGACACTGCTCGCGGGGAAGAAGACGAACGTGATCCCGGGGGTCGCCGAGGCGGCGATCGACTGCCGCTTCCTCCCCGGCACCGGCGACAGCCTGCTGGCCACGTTGCGTGAGCTCGCGGGCGAGCACGTCGAGCTCGTCATCGACCGCATGGTGGAGGCGATCGACGTCCCCCAGACTGGTCCGCTGGTCGATGCGATCGCCGCCGCGATCGACGCGGAGGACCCGGGGGCGAGCGTCGTCCCGTACTGCCTGTCCGCAGGCACGGACAACAAGGCGCTGGGCGAGCTGGGCATCAACGGGTACGGCTTCGCGCCCCTTCAGCTCCCCGCCGACCTCGACTTCGCGCCGCTGTTCCACGGCGTCGACGAGCGGGTGCCCCTCGACGCCATCCGCTTCGGCGCCCGCGTGCTGCAGCGGATCATCGCGACCTGCTGACGCAGGCGTCGCGGAGGTCAGCGGAGCGGACCCGGCAGCCTCCCGTCGTGGAGCACGACGAGCGTGGTGACGGCGCGGGTGAGCGTCACGTACAGCCGTCGCCAGCCCGTGATCACATCGGGTTCGGCCGCCACGATCGCGGCCGGGTCGACGAGGACGACGTGGTCGAACTCGAGGCCCTTCGCCAGCGAGGCCGGC
>JACRAA010000218.1 GCA_016213595.1 Actinomycetota bacterium
AGACGGTCTCCCCGGCATGGTCGTAGCCGCTGACGACCCAGGCCACGATGGTCGCACCCGGTGGCGACGCCGTGGCGCGCATGCTGACGGTCGCGGAGTGGTCCCCGGCGACGGCAGTGGGGGCGACGGTGACCGTGGGGGCGCCGTACGGGACGACAGGTCCGGACCGGCCGACGTCCGAGCTGCCGGCGAGGCTGACGGCGCGGACCGCCACGTAGTAGGTCAGCCCGTTGGTGAGGCGCGTGAAGAGGTGGCTGAAGCTGCCGTCCGGGGAGCTGTCGGCGCCCAGCGTGAGGTCGGCGGGACCGTCGACCGTGAACGAGCCGGGGTTCGTCGAGATGTTGAGCAGGTAGGCGATGATGGGCTCGCCGTTGCTCGCCGGCGCGCGCCACTGCCCGAGCACCGAGCCGCCGCCCGGGTCGTTGCCGTCGATGGCTGTGACCGACGGCGCGTCCGGGGGCGCCGAGGGACGTCCCGTACCGATCGGGGACTCGACGGAGGTTCCCGAGGCGTTCGTGGCCTGCACGCTGAACGAGTAGTCCGTACCGTTCGTGAGGTTGTCCCAGACCAGGCTCGTGGCGGGCGCCGGTACGGATCGGCTCTGGCCACCGGCGGTCTTCATCGTCACCGTGTACGAGCTGATGGCGCTGCCACGGTTCGTCGGCGGCGCCCAGGCGACCAGGAGGCTGCCGCCACTGCGGCCGGACTGGCGCTGTACGGACGGCGCGGCCATCTGGTCGGGCACGACGTCGGGGACCATCGGCGCGGACACGGGCGACGCGGGCCCTTCGCCGACCCCGTTCTGGGCCGTGACGGTCAGCGTGTACGGCACGGTGTTGTGCAGCCTGCTGACGGTGCACGTCGTCGTCGGGCAGGAGACCCGCTCGACCTGGCCGTCGCTTCCGGTGGCGGTGAGCCAGTAGCCCGTCACGGGGAGGCCCCCGGTGTCGAGCACGGAGGTCCAGGTGGCCGTGAGGGACTCGTCGCCGATCGCCACGTTCCGCGGTGTGCCGGGTGCGCCCGGCTTGCCTCTCACGGTCGCCACGATCCGGCCGTCGACGTCACGGTCGGGGTCGCCGGTCGCGTCGCGGACGGTGTAGCGGACGGTCAGGGCACCCTCGAACGCGCCGTCCGGGGTGACCGTGACCGATGTGGGCGTGAACACGACAGAGCCCGAGCCCTGCTCGATGGCGGCGTTGACGACGGTGAGGGTCGCGTCGTCCAGGCTGGACTTGTCGTTCGCCGTCACGTCGACGACGCTCGGCAGCCCCTGGGTGGCGTCCAGTGGGTCGTCGACGGTGACGGTCAGCGGACGCGTCGTCGGTACAGCCGTGACGGTCACCGACACCAGGCTCTGCGCGCCGCGGACGTCGGAGACGCGCACCCGGACGATGCCCGAGGTGCCCTTCTTCGTCCCCACGGTCGCCGACGCGGAGATCGCCGAGCCCTGCATCGTCACGGACAGGCCGGGAGGCAGCTGCGACTCGAAGCCGCCGATGATGATGGCGTCGCCCTCCGGGTCGACGAGGAATGCCTGCAGGTTCTGCTCGCTCGGCGCTTCGCCCTGCCCGGCCTTGACCTCGATCGGCGAGGGGGCGTACGGGGGCTGGTTGAGGTCGGGCGAGCTCTGGCCGTTGCCGTTGGTCGTCTTCGTCGCAGCCCGCGGCAGCACGTTGATGCGGATGGTGAGGGTCGCCGAGCGCGCGTCGGTGACCGAGGCGTCGACGTCCTCGACCACCTCGAACGTGATGGCGGCGGCGCCGACGTCGGAGTCGCCCGGCTGGTACGTGAGGTCCGCGGCCGAGTCCCGTCGGCCGATGCCCGGCGCGCCGCTGACCTTGTCCGCGGACGAGATGACGACCTGCCGGCCCTGCGTGCCGGAGACGTACTGGTTCACGGGGATCGACAGCAGCTGTCCGGCCGTGACGCTGAGCTCGGCGCCCGGGTCCTTGAGCCACGGGGTCGCGTCGCTCTTGCCCGGGACGGTGACGAAGGCCGACGCGCTCAGTCCGTCCACGTCGGTGACGGTGTAGCGGAACACGCGGAGCCGGTCGCCGATGGGGACCCTGAGCTGAGGCCCGGCCGGCGTGGACACGACGACAGCCGGGGGGCCGCCGGAGTCGGACGCCGGTACGGACAGGGCGAGGTCGGTGCGCAGGCCGTCGGGGTCGTAGTCGTTCGCGAGGACGGGTACGTCGACGGTGTCGCGCTGGAACACCTCGCGCGCGTCGACCAGGTCGTCGAACGCCTTCGGCGCCAGCAGCTCCGCCTTCGGATCGGCCGTGACGATGATGTTGCCGGTCGCGATCGCCCCCCGCGCGTCACGGATGCGGTACGTACCGAACCACGTCCCGGCACGGTCGGGCACGACCACCTGGATCGCCGACGTGTCGACCACCTGTGCCGCCAGCGTCGGGAACGACACGGCCCCCGTGTCCGCGAGCGAGACCTTGTCGCCGTCGGGGTCGGAGTCGTTGGCGAGCGGCTGGAGCGTGACCGTACGTCCCGGCCTCGTCACGACGACGTCCTGGTTCGCCGTCGGCTCGGTGTTGCCGACACTGGCGGGGACGACGCCCACGCGGATGTCGCCGGTCGCCTTCGCGCCGTACGTGTCGACGACGACGTACGTGAACGTGTCGGTGCCGGCCGTCTTCGCGAACGCCTGGTACTCGAGGTAGGTGGGGCCGACGGACAGGACCCGTCCGAGCTTGGGACCGCTGCCGAGACCGACGAGCCGTACGGAGTCGCCGTTCGGGTCGATGTCCTGCAACGGGATGGTCACGCGCTGGGTCGTGCCGGACACGACACGGCCGGTGACGAGCGACGGCACGGGCGCCTGGTTCGCGATGTCCGGCGAGATGACGTTGAACCGCACCTCGCTGGTGGCCGTACGGCCGAGGCTGTCCTTGACCTTGTACGTCGCCGTGAGGCGTCCGGGTACGGCAGGGGCGACGAACCGCACGGCGCTCCCGTCGACCCACGCGCCGCCCGGGTTGTCGTACAGCACCGGCTCGAGGGTCAGGTCGAGCCCGACCGGCGAGAAGTCGTTGTCCAGCGGACTCACGGTCACCGCGTCGCCTACCCGTACGTTGACGTCGTCGGCGACCGCGACCGGTCGCACCTCCCCGACCGGGTTCGACGGGATGACGACGATCGTCCCCGGTACGGCCGCGTGGTAGCCGTCGCTCACGTAGTACGTGATCGTCACCGGCGTGTTCCTCGCCGTGACCTCGGAGATGGTCATGAGGTGCCGGTCGCGCATGACGACGTTGAGTCCGCCACTGGTCACCGACTGGACCACGAGGACGTCGCCGTCCGGGTCCTCGTCGTTGAGGAGCGGGTCGACCGTGACCGACCCGCCATGGGTGAGCAGGACGACGGCACGCGTCGTGACCGGGGGACGGTTCTCGGCCGCCCTGTCGACGACGTCGATGCGGATCAGGCCGAACGACGTCCTGCCGTTGGTGACGGTGTAGCCCACGTAGTACGTGCCCGCCACGGACGCCTTGAAGCGGAGCTTCTTGGCCGTGTAGTCGACCGTGAGCTTCGTCGGCTTCGGCGTCGGGGTGTCGACCGAGGCCAGCGCCAGGTTCACGCCCTGGTCGTTGTCGAGGGGCGAGACCTCGATCTCCTGGTGGGTCATCGCCGTGGCGAAGTCGCCGTTCGCGACCGGCGTCACCTCCTGCGCGCGCCGGACGTCGAGGAGGAGGACGCTCGTCGAGTACGCCTGGCCGTCGTACACCGTGACCCGGACGGACGTCAGCCCCAGCACCTTGCCGACATCGGTGAACGTGATCGTGCCGTCCGGGGTGAACGAGACCTCGTCGGGGCCGTCCACGAGCTTCGCGTCGGTGAGGACCAGGTCGTCGCCGTCGGGGTCGCGCCAGCGCAGCAGCTCCCGGA
>JACRAA010000231.1 GCA_016213595.1 Actinomycetota bacterium
CGCCGTGAGGAGAGAGCAGCCCGTGACCGCCAGCTCGGCAAGGTCATCGCTGCCCCGGAAGACTCTGACGAGCCGGCCGTGACGCGACACACGACGCCGACCACGTACCGCGGACTCCCCTCCTTCGGGTTCCTCGTGTTCCGGCTCATCGTCGCCGCCGTGCTCGGCATCCGCGCGTGGCAGCACATCACACATCTCAGTGCCACCCGCGCGACCTGGGAGGCGACCGTCATGCCCAGGCCCGACATCGTCGCCTGGACCCAGATCGGGCTGGAGATCGCGATCGCGATCATGCTCGTGATCGGCCTCGGCACTCGCCTGGCGGGGCTGCTGCTCCTGGTCCTCTCGGTCGTCTCGCTCGTGTTCGTCCAATGGGGCGCGGTCAACCCGTTCCAGCAGGGGGCGAACGACTTCATCGGCGTCGTGGACGTGCTGCTCGCCGGTGCCGGCCTCCTGTTCGCGACAGTCGGCGGCGGTCGGGTCGCCTTCGACGGGGCCATCCACACGGCCAGGATCCGGCGGAAGAACGACAAGCTCGTCGCGTAGGGGGGAGACTCTTCGCGTAGGGGAGACTCCTCGCCCGAGTGCGAAGCCAGGGCTCGGGCGACGCTCTTACGGCAGAAGGGCCTCGACCCTCGCCCTGATGGCCGCCTCGATGGCGTCGCGGTCGTCCCTGCCGGGCAGCACGAGGTAGCGCGACGGGTCCTGGGCCGCGAGGTCGAGGAAGTGCGCACGCACCCGGGCGTGGAACTCCGCGCCCGCCGACTCCATGCGGTCCAGGTCCGTCTTCTCGCCGAGGGCCCGTTCCACGGGAACGTCGAGGACGACCGTCAGGTCAGGGGCGAGGCCGCCCGTGGCCCAGTCCGCCAGGCCACGGATCTCGTCCGGGTCGAGCGACCGCCCGGCCGCCTGGTAGGCGATCATCGAGTCCACGTAGCGGTCGCACCCGACGACCTTGCCGGCGTCCAGCGCCGGGCGTACCACCTCGTACACGTGCTGCGCCTTGTCAGCGGCGTACAGCATCGCCTCGGCACGGGGTGACACGTCACCCGAGGAATGGTCGAGCAGGAGCCTGCGGACGGTCGCGCCGAGCGGCGTGTCACCGGGCTCGTACGTGACGACGACCTCCCGACCGGCCTGTGTGAGCCACGCTGCGAGCCGCCCCAGCTGGGTGCTCTTCCCGGCGCCGTCCCCGCCCTCGAGGACGACGAACACACCGGGCACCGTCAGCTCTTCCTGGACGCCGAGACCGTGTGAGCGGTGGTCGAGGGCGGCTTGGACGCACTCTTCCTCGCCGGAGCCTTCTTCACCGGAGTCTTCTTCGCCGGAGTCTTCTTCGCCGGCGTCTTAGCCGCTGACTCGGCGGTGGTCGCCTTCGCCGCGGTCGACTTCTTGGCTGCAGCCGAGCGCGTGGTCGTCGTCTTCGCCGTGCTCGCCCGACGAACGGGAGCCTTCTTCGGCGCCGGCCCCTTGGCGCGCTTCTCCGCGAGCAGCTCGGCTGCGCGTTCGGGCGTCAGGTCCTCGACGGCGTCGTCCTTGCGCAGCGTGGCGTTGGTCACCCCGTCGGTGACGTACGGCCCGAAGCGCCCGTTCTTGACCACCATCGGGGTGCCCGTCGCAGGGTCGTTGCCGAGCTCCTTGAGGGGCGCGGCGGCCGCAGCCCGTCCCCGCTGCTTGGGCTGCGCGTAGATGGCGAGGGCCTCGTCGAGCGTCACGTCGAAGATCTGGTCCTCGCTCGTCAGCGACCGCGAGTCCGTGCCCTTCTTCAGGTACGGCCCGTACCGCCCGTTCTGCGCGGTGATCGGCTCGCCGTCCGGCGCGACCCCGACCGTACGCGGCAGGCTGAGCAGCCGCATCGCATCCTCAAGGGTCACCGAGTCGACCGACATCGACGCGAACAGGGAGCCCGTCCGCGGCTTCTGGGTCTTGGGCGCACCCTCAGGCAGGACCTCGGTGACGTACGGCCCGTACCGGCCGTCCTTCGCACCGACAGGCAGGTTCGTGTCGGGGGCGACCCCGAGCTCCCGTTCCGCGGTCGCCGGTCTGTCGAGGAGCTCCTGCGCGTACTCGGCCGTGAGCTCGTCGGGCGGAAGGTCTTCCGGTACGTTCGCGCGCCGGCCGTCCGACGTCTCGATGTAGGTGCCGTACCTGCCGACTCGGACCGTGATGTCGTCGGCGCCGGGCACCGGGAAGCTCGACAGGGCTCGCGCGTCGATGTCGCCGAGCTCGGACACGGCGTCCCGCAGCCCTTCGTCAGCCCCGTCGCCGCCGACGGAGAACCCGGTCAGGACGTCCTTGCGCTCCGCCGACCCGTTGGCGATCTCGTCGAGCGTCTGCTCCATGTCGGCGGTGAACGCGTAGTCGACGAGGTGGCCGAAGTGCTCCTCGAGGAGACGGGTCACCGCGAAGGCGAGCCAGGTCGGCACGAGCGCCGACCCCTTCTTGAAGACGTAGTCGCGGCTCGTGATGGTCCGAAGGATCGAGGCGTACGTGCTGGGCCGCCCGATCTCGAGCTCCTCGAGCTTCGCGACCAGGCTGGGCTCGGTGTAGCGGGCCGGGGGGCGGGTCTCGTGGCCGGCCGGTACGACGTCGAGCACGTCCAGGCTCGTACCGGACGCGAGCTGCGGAAGCCTCGCCTGCGAGTCGTCGCCCGCCTCGTCCGGGTCGTCGTGCGTCTCCACGTAGGCGCGAAGGAAGCCGGGGAACGTGATGGTCCGGCCGGACGCGGTGAGCCTGCACTCCGACACCCTGCGGCCGACCACGTCGACCTCGGCATGGTGGGCGGCGATCTGTACGGACATCGACTCGCCGGTCGCGTCCGTCATCTGGGAGGCGATCGTCCGCATCCACACCAGCTCGTACAGCCGCCGCTGGTCGCCGGTCAGCCCGGTCTCCGCGGGCGTCTTGAAGACCTCGCCGGCAGGCCGGATCGCCTCGTGCGCCTCCTGGGCGTTCTTGACCTTCGACGCGTACACGCGCGGCTTCGGGGGGAGGTAGCTCGGCCCGTACAGGCTGAGCACTGCCGCCCGCGCCGCCGCGATCGCGGTCTCGGACAGCGTGACGGAGTCGGTACGCATGTAGGTGATCCAGCCGCCCTCGTAGAGGTCCTGCGCGACGGACATCGTGCGCTGGGCGGTGAAGCCGAGCTTGCGGCCCGCCTCCTGCTGCAGGGTGGTCGTGCGGAACGGCGCGTACGGCCGGCGGGTGTACGGCTTGGCGTCGACACTCGTGACGCTGACGTCCGCGCCGCGGATCGCAGCGGCAATGGTCTCGGCACCGGCCTGGTCGAGGTGGACGAGTGTGCCGCGCAGGGCGCCCTGGGCGGTGAAGTCGCGCCCCTGGGCGACACGGGTGCCGCCAACGGCGGTGAGACGTGCGGTGAACGTGCTGGGCGTGGCGGTCGGGCCGGCGTCGAGCGTGGCGTCGACGTCCCAGTAGGAGGCGGTGACGAAGCTGATGCGCTCCCGTTCGCGGTCGACCACGAGACGGGTGGCGACGGACTGGACGCGGCCGGCCGACAGCCTCGGCATGACCTTGCGCCACAGGACGGGGCTCACCTCGTAGCCGTACAGCCGGTCGAGGATCCGGCGCGTCTCCTGGGCGTCGACGAGGTCGGTGTCGAGGTCCCGGGGGTTGGCGACGGCGTCCGCGATGGCCTGGGGGGTGATCTCGTGGAAGACCATGCGCCGCGCCGGGACCTTCGGCTTGAGCTCCTGCAGCAGGTGCCACGCGATGGCCTCGCCCTCGCGGTCACCGTCGGTGGCGAGCAGGAGCTCGTCGGCGTCTGCCAGCTTCGCCTTGAGCGACTTGATCGTCGCCTTCTTGTCGGCGGTGACGACGTAGAGAGGGGTGAACCCGTGGTCGACGTCGATGCCAGTGCGCGCCCAGGGCTCCTTCTTGTACTTGTCCGGCACCTCGGAGGCACTCGTGGGCAGGTCCCGGACATGGCCGCGGCTCGACTCCACGATGTAGCCCGCGCCGAGGTACGAGGCGATCTTGGTCGCCTTCGTAGGCGACTCGACGATCACGAGTCGGCGGCCTGCCACGGGCACTCCTTAGGGGACGGAAACGTCGTCACTGTAGACCAGAACCACCAAACCACCGTCCAGGGCACCCCAGAACCGGAGGTACAGGGGGTGCCGGCACCACCTAGGGAGGCGCGCCGAGACCACCTGTACGCGTCCGCGAGAGCACCTGTACGTGTCCGCGAGAGCACCTGTACGTGTCCGCGAGAGCACCTGTACGAGTTCCGGACGGTCAGCCCTGCATGAACCAGGCGTCCGCGACCAGCCGGCGGAAGCGTGGCAGCACATCGGCGATGAGGTCGCCGGTCGGTACGTCGAGCAGCTGC
>JACRAA010000230.1 GCA_016213595.1 Actinomycetota bacterium
CTCACGGCGTCGATATGGGGAGGCTAACCCGCGCTTCTCGGGTCCGGCAAGGGCTTTCCCGACATGGTCTTGCCTGCTGGAAGTCGGTCACGACCCGTCGCCAATCCCGCTCCCACATGACAGGGTGAGGTCAGCGCTCGCGCCGTCGCGGGCCGAGAGGAGACCCCCATGCCCACTCATGCCAGTCGTCGTGCGGTGCTGTCCGGAGCCCTCGCCGGCGGGGCACTCGCGGTCCTGCCGACGGTCGCTCAGGCCGACACCCCCGCGCGCCGCTCCTCGGTCGCCCAGGCTGTCGAGTTCCTCGACACGATGAGCAGTGCCTATCCGGCGTCGGGAACGCCGACACTGCCGCAGAGCTACGCCGACGAGCTGGGGCTGTTCTCGACCAGCTTCGTCTACGACGCGGCCCTGGCCGTGTGTGCGGCTCTGGCCGCGGGCCGTACAGCCGTGGCGCGCCGAATCGGCGACGGGCTGCTGTTCGCCCAGGGCCACGACCCCGTGTACCACGACGGCCGGTTGCGTCAGGCCTACAACGTGGGGCCGTACGTCTTCTACGACGGCAACCCCAGTCCGTACGGACTCGTGCTGCCCGACGGCACCGCGAACATCGGCTGGCAGTTCGGCTTCCTCGGCACGGCGGTGGGCGACATGGCGTGGCCCGGCATCGCACTCGTCAGGCTGTACGCAGCGACCGGCGACCACCGGTACCTCGAAGGTGCGCGCGCCATCGCCACCTGGATCACCACGCGGGCAGTCAACCCGGGCGCCCTTGGCGGCTTCCGGTTCGGGACGAACGCGGCGGATGTCGCGATCCCGAACGTCTCCACGGAGCACAACATCGACTGCGTCGCGTTCTTCACGATGATGGACGCGGTGGACACGGCCGACTGGTCGGCTGCTGCGGGTCGCGCCCGTGCCCTGCTGGAGCGGATGTGGCAGGGGGAGTTCTTCTGGACCGGGTCCAACGACGGCTCGACGGTCAACAAGTCCCCGATACCCCTGGACGTCCAGACGTGGAGCTGGCTCGCGATGCTCGACGAGCGGTACCTGCAGGCACCTCTGTGGGCGGCTGACCACCTGTGGACCACCGACGAGGCCGGCCAGCCGCACAGCCAGCTTCCTGCGGGCACCTCCCTGAGCGGCGTGACGTTCTCGTCGGCGAGCCTGACTTCGACCGCCGCGTACAACGGGATCACCGTCAACCCGCAGGGCGTGTGGTGCGAGGGCAGCTCGCAGCTCGCCTGCGCTCTGCAGCAGGGGGCCGCCCATCGTGAGAGTGGCAGGGCACGCGTGCTGCTGTCAGAGCTCGCCAAAGCACAGCAGCTGCTCGGCCACGGCCAGCACGTCGGCGGCAAGGCCCTGGATGTGGGCGGCCTCGTCGCAGCGACGAGCCTGATCGACACCGGGTTCGGCTTCGGCTACTTCCAGGTCCAGCACGTCGGCGCCACCTCCTGGTACGTGATGGCCGCGCTGCGCCACAACCCCCTGCGCCTCTGACCCGGGGGGACGCCGTCCGTCCCATGTCGGTTCACCATGTTAAGTGGGTGAATGGGATGTTCTCATGGCAGATCTGCCATGAGAACATCCCACTTAGCGGGATAACGTGGTGAACCTCCAGAGGTGACCCCAAGGGTTATCCACACGCCGTCGCCGGCGGGCGGCCCCTTTGTCAACAGGTGGTCAGGAGCATGACGAGATCAAGGCCCGGGTGCGCATGGTCTTGTCATGGATCAGATCAGGCTGCTGGCAGAGTCGCGCGGCTTCTTCACTCGCGCCGAGGCTCTCGACTCAGGAAACAAGGACCGGGACCTGGTGGCCGGCGTTCGCTCCCGTACGCTGGTGCGATTTCGGCACGGCTACTACACCTTCGATGATCTCTGGAGCTCGCTCGATGCGACGGCCCAGCATCTGGTCCGTGCACGAGCCGTGCAGAATGCGCTTGGACCCACGGTCGTGCTGAGCCACACCTCGGCTGCCATCGTGCATGGGATCGCAGTGTGGGGGGCCGACCTTGGCCGCGTACACGTGACGCGGCTGGACCGGGGCGCGGGGCGGGTCGAGGCGGACGTGGTTCATCATGTCGGCGCCGTGGGTACCGACATCATCGAGACCGTGGACGGTCTTCGCTGCTTCGCGGCCGATAGGAGCGTCGTCGAAGCCGCTAGCTGGGCGAGCTCGGAGCAGGCACTCGTCCTGTTCGACTCATTCCTGCACCTGGGGCTTGGAGAGCACCGTGATCTGCGGAAGCGCTTCGAGGCCATGTGCTGGTGGCCTCGGATGCGTCACCTTCATCTGCCGATACGAATGGCCGACGCGGGGGCTGATGGACCGGGGGAGTCGCGAGGGCGCTGGCTCTTCAGGGCTTCCGCTCTCCCGGCACCGGTCCTTCAGTACGAAGTGCAACGCGCGGACGGCACGGTGGCAGGGGTCAGCGACTGGGCCTGGCCGGACCCTGGGCTACTTGGCGAGTTCGATGGCCGACTGAAGTACGGGCGGCTCCTGAGGCCAGGGGAATCTGCGGCAGATGCCGTCTTCCGGGAGAAACGCCGCGAGGATGAGCTACGGGAGATAACCGGGTGGCCGATGTTCCGGCTGACATGGTCCGACTACGAGCACCCCGTGCCCACCGCTGCTCGTGTTGCTCGGCTGCTTCGTCGCGCAGCCTGAGAGCCCCCGCCCGGCTCTGGCCATCGCCGTACTCGCCCGCCTGCGAGGGTCGGTTCACCATGTTATGTGGGCGATTGGTCACTTCTCATGGCCGATCTGCCATGAGAACGTACGATCCGCCTACTTAACATGGTGAACCGCGCCTGCGCCCTCCGCCCGCCGACAGACGACCGGCGGGAGGGCGAGGGGATGCTGCTCAGACGAAGATCGTCGAGTAGTCGTCGACGAGAGCCAGGTGGGCCGAGGCCTCGGCCACCTCCATGCGGTTGGCCTCGGCGCTGATCGCCTCGTCGAGGAGAGTCGTCTCACCCGCTGTCGCCAGGCCCGCGATGTACGGGAAGGTGCCGAGCACCCAGCTCATCGCCGCTCGGATGTCCTCGGGGTCGGTGAACGGCTCGTACCACGTCGCGAGCTCCCGGTCGGCCACCCAGGGCTTGCGGGCGATGGCCTTGATCGTCCGGAGAGCGACGTCGCGCTCCTGCACGAGCTGGTACAGGATGTCGAAGTTGGCGCGGAACTCGTCGTCCGCCGTGTACAGGTGGTAGTTCACCGGCGTCAGCACCGAGTCGAAGTCGTGGCGCCGCAGCGCCTCGGCGTGGACGACCGGCGCCTGCTCTGTATGGCCCGTGATGCCGATGTAGCTGACGATGCCCTCGTCCTTCGCCCGGACGAAGGCTTCGATGGCACCCCCGGGCTCGAAGACCTTGTCGAGCTCCGGGAGGTCGCACACGCCGTGGACCTGCCACAGGTCGATGTGGTCGGTGTGCAGCAGCTCGAGCGACCGGTTGAGCTCGCGCCATGCGTCGTCCGCCCGGCGCTCGCCCGACTTCGTGGCGAGGAACACCTGGTCCCGTACGCGTTCGACCGTCGGGCCCATCCGCAGCTCCGCGTCCCCGTACGAAGCGGCTGTGTCGAGGTGGTTGATCCCTGCGTCCAGGGCCTGCTGCAAGGACGCGTCGGCGACCTCCTGCGTGACGTTGCCCAGGGCGGCCGCTCCGTACACCAGCACGCTCGTCTCGTGGCCGATACGGCCCAGTCTCCGCTTCTCCATGATGCTTCCTCTCGCTCAGCTCGAACGATACGACGGCGAGCTGACGGCTCGCCAGCGATGGAGCAAAGCCACGGCCCCCGGTCCGCCGAAGCGGGCCAGGGGCCGGAGGACGTCTAGCGGGGCGAGCGGCTCAGCTGATCTTGTCCGTCTCGTCATGAATCTTGAGGGCGACCTGCTTGAGCTTGTCGGAGTGTACCTTAGCGTGGTGGGCACAGAACAGAAGCTCTCCGCCACCCGCGAACTTCACGCGCAGGTACGCCTGTGCACCGCAGCGGTCGCAGCGGTCTGCGGCGGTCAGCGACTCGTCGTACAGGGTGGTGCTCACAGTGCCTCTCTTCCCCCAGCCGGTCTGTTGAACTCGGGCTTGCTTCGGGTCATATCCATCCTTGCACCGGCCTTGTTACAGCCGATGTATCTAGAGAACGTGCTCACGGAGCGAGTTTGTTCCAATTCCCAGATTTCTATCTTCGCAAACGTGAGTGTACCCGGCTCAACCTTGTCCGGTACGTGGACGCAGGGAGCCTGCTCCAGGCGCGCCGTACCGGTTTCGCCGGCGCCGCCCACTAGCCTCGTCCGGTGAGCACCGAACTGTCCTCCCGTCCCCGGGCCCGCGCCCCTCAGGCGCTGGGACACGACTACGAGGCGAGGCACCTGCTGGTCCTGGAGGGTCTCGAGGCTGTACGGAAGCGGCCCGCGATGTACATCGGGTCCACGGACACCAAGGGCCTCATGCACTGCCTGTGGGAGATCATCGACAACTCCGTCGACGAGGCGCTCGCGGGCTTCGGCGACAGGATCGAGGTCGAGCTCCGCCACGACCACTCGATCTTCGTGGCTGACCACGCCCGAGGCGTCCCGGTCGACACCCATCCCGCCACAGGCCTGTCCGGTGTCGAGGTCGTCTACACCAAGCTCCACGGGGGCGGGAAGTTCGGCGGCGGCGCGTACAGCGCGACCGGTGGACTGCATGGAGTAGGCGCCTCCGTGGTCAACGCGCTCTCGAGCCGCCTCGACGTGGAGGTCGACCGGGCCGGGGCCACGTACGCGATGAGCTTCCGTCGCGGCACGCCCGGCGTCTTCGACGGCGACGGCCCCGATGCGCCGTTCACGCCCGGAGGCGAGCTTCGAAAGGTACGGCGCGTGGCGCGGGGGGTGACCGGCACCAGGGTGCAGTACTGGCCCGACCGTCAGATCTTCCTGCCCGACGCGCAGCTGGCCTGGGACTCGCTCCTCAACCGGGCCCGGCAGACGAGCTTCCTCATCCCGGGCCTCGAGATCTCGGTCACCGACGCGCGCGGGGCCCAGCCGGTCACCGAGATCTTCAAGCATGACGGCGGCATCGCCGAGTTCTGCGACTTCCTCGCCCACGACCAGGCCGTGACGGAGATCATCCGGCTGCGGGGGAGCGACCAGTTCACGGAGACCGTACCGATGATGGACGACTCGGGCTCCATGACGCCCACGGACGTCGACCGTGACCTCGACGTCGACATCGCACTGCGCTGGGGCACCGGCTACGACACGGTCATGCAGTCGTTCGTCAACATCATCGCCACGCCCAAGGGCGGGACGCACCAGCAGGGCTTCGAACGCGGGCTCGTGAAGGCGTTCCTGCGCGGCCTGGACGGCACCCGGATCATGAAGGCCGGCGAAGAGCTGCTCAAGGACGACATCCTCGAGGGCATGACCGCCGTCGTCACCGTACGGCTGGCGGAGCCGCAGTTCGAGGGGCAGACGAAGGAGGTGCTCGGTACGCCCGCTGTCGCGCGCATCACGGCGCGCATCGTCGAGACCGAGCTCACCGCCTACCTCACCTCCACGAAGGCCGCGACCAAGGCGCAGGCCAGGGCCGTCATGGAGAAGGTCGTCAGCGCGGCGCGGACGCGCGTGGCGGCGCGGACCCACAAGGAGGCTCAGCGGGCGAAGAGTGCCCTGGAGTCGTCGAGCCTGCCGCCGAAGCTGGCGGACTGCCGCTCGAGCGACCCCGACCGCACGGAGCTGTTCATCGTCGAGGGCGACTCGGCGATGGGTACGGCCAAGCTGGCCCGCACCTCGGAGATCCAGGCGCTGCTGCCGATCCGCGGGAAGATCCTCAACGTCCAGCGGGCCTCCGTCACGGACATGCTCAAGAACGCGGAGTGCGCATCGATCATCCAGGTCGTCGGCGCCGGCTCGGGACGTAAGTTCGACCTCGAGCAGGCGCGGTACGGGACGATCATCTTCATGGCGGACGCCGACTCCGACGGCGCCCACATCCGCTGCCTCCTGGCGACGCTGTTCTTCAAGTACATGCGGCCGATGGTCGAGGCGGGCCGGGTCTACACGGCCGTACCGCCGCTGCACCGGTTCGAGATCTCGAACCCGAAGAAGGGCCAGGACAAGTACGTCTACACGTACAGCGACGCCGAGTACCAGCGGAAGGCGGCCGAGCTGACCAAGCGCGGCATCGCGTTCAAGGAGCCGCAGCGCTACAAGGGGCTGGGCGAGATGGACGCCGACCAGCTGGCCGATACGACGATGTCCCCTCGCCACCGCACGCTGCGCAGGCTGACGGTCGACGACGCGGAAGCGGCCGCCTCGACGTTCGAGATGCTCATGGGCAACGACGTGGCGCCGCGCAAGGAGTTCATCATCGAGGGTGCGTACGCACTCGACGCCGAGCGCATCGACGCCTGACCGCAGCCGTCCAGCGGACTCCGGCTTGCCAGCGGGAGGCCTGCACCGGTAGGACGGACCGGTGACCGGAGACTTCGACGACCTTCTTGCCGCCAACGCTCGCTACTCCACGCAGGCGCCCCGGAACTTCGACGGCATCGCCCACGCAGGGATCGCCGTGGTGACCTGCATGGACTCACGGCTGCAGCCGCTCGAGATGCTCGGCCTGTTCCTGGGTGAGGCCAAGATCCTGCGGACGCCGGGGGGCAGGGTCACCCCGGACGCCCTTGTCGGCTGCGTGCTGGGCGCCCACCTGCTCCAGGTCGACCGGATCCTCGTCATCGCCCACACCCGCTGCGCGATGGCGAGCGGATCCGACGACGAGATCCGCGCGCGGGTGCTCGAGCAGACCGGTACGGACCTGGGCGACCTGAGGATCGGTGCGACCGTGGACCAGGAGCCCGCTCTGGCGTCCGACGTGGAGCTGCTCCGCACCCACCCCGCCCTCGCCGGCCGAGTCGCGGTGGGCGGGTTCCTGTACGACGTCGACAGCGGTCTCCTCCGTCAGCTCGTCTAGGTACGAGGGCGCCCCCGCTACGCGATCGAGCGGGTCCCGATGCCGTCGATGGGCTGGACCGCCGGGGTCCCGGAGCCGTCCCGACGCGAGTCCGGTGTCGGCAGCGTGATGGGGGAACCGGAGGCGGCCGCTGCGACCGCCGGGGCAGGTCCGACCCAGGCCTTCTGCAGGATGTCCTCACCCTTCAGGAAGCGGTGGCAGCGGACCCCGCCGGTCGCCCGGCCCTTGCTCGGGTACTCCGACAGGGCCGTCACCTTCACGGAGCCCGCGTCCGTGCCGGGCAGGGCGCTCGACGAGCCGGCGACAGTCACGACCTCGCTGTCATCGAGGGGTACGGCTCCGAAGAAGACGACCTTGGCGCCCTTGGCCAGGTTGACGCCGGCGATGCCGCCGCCCGAGCGGCCCTGCGGCCGGACAGCGGTGGCGGGGAAGTGCAGCAGGGAGGCGTCGGATGTCACGAAGACCAGCTCGGCCGACTCTGACGTGAGCTCCACGGCCCCGACCACCTGGTCACCCGGCTCGAGCCGGATGACGTCCCACGAGTCCTTGCCGATGATCTCGGGGTTCACCCGTTTGACGACGCCACGCTCGGTGCCGACGGCCCAGACACCTGTCTCGCCGTCGAGGCGCGTCAGAGCCAGCACCCGTTCCCCGGCCTCCAGAGCGACGAGCTCCGCGACGGGGGAGCCGCCCTGGAGGTTCGGCGCGGATGCGAGCTGGGGGACGCCCGGCAGGTCGATGGCTGCGATCCGGATCACGCGGCCCAGCGACGTCAGGAGTCCCACGTCACCGTGGGTCGTCGTCCGGACGCTCGACGTCACGACGTCGTGCGCAACCCGGTGTCCACCGGTACCCGGGGGGTTCTCGCCGTCGAGGCGCGCGAGCAGGCCCGTCGAGGACAGCATGACGCGGCACGGGCCGTCCGGAACCACGAGCGGCTGGGCGCTCGCGGTCGCGGACATCGTCGCGCCCGACCCCGACAGCAGCACGGTCCTTCGGGGGGTGCCGAAAGTCTGAGCCACCTGGTCCAGCTCGTCGGACACGACCTGGGCCAGGCGGTGGGGGTCGTCGACGATCGCGACGAGCTCCTCGATGCGCCGTGCGAGCTCGTCGCGCTCGGACTCGAGGTCGAGGCTGGAGAACTTCGTGAGCCGCCGCAGCTGCATGTCCAGGATGTAGTTGGCCTGTACCTCGGAGAGGTCGAACACCTCCATGAGGCGGGCACTGGCGGCGCCGGCGTCGTCCGACGAGCGGATGATCGCGATGACGTCGTCGATGTCGACGATC
>JACRAA010000217.1 GCA_016213595.1 Actinomycetota bacterium
GTGCGCTCCGACGTGCCGGTCGGCACCGAGCGCCCGCTGGTGCCCGAACGCCCGCTCGGTACGGAGCGCCCCATGGGGACGGACCGTTCCATCGGAGAGGTGATGGGCGATGTCACCCGGGACCTCTCCACCCTGATGCGTCAGGAAGTCGCCCTCGCGAAGGCCGAGGCCAAGGAGTCGATGACTCTCGCAGGCAAGGGGGCCGGGCTCCTCGCAGGGGCAGCGGTCGCCGGCATGCTGGTGCTCGACTTCGTGTCCGTCGCCGTGTGGTGGGGTCTCGGCAACGCCATCGGCCGCGGCTGGTCGGCGCTCGTGGTCGCCCTCATCTGGGCGGTGGTGGCTTTCGTGCTCGTGGTCCTGGGACGACGCGAGCTGGCCCGCATGCGCGGGCTGCCCCAGACGGCCTAGACCGTGAGCAAGATCCCCAATGCACTGAAGGGCCACGAGGAGGAGAACCGATGAGCACGAACCCGCCGATGAGCAGCAACCCACCGATGGGCAGCAACCCGCCGATGAGCAGCAACCCGGCCGAGATCCGGTCGCAGATCGAGACGACGAGGGCATACCTCTCGGACGACGTGGACACCCTTGCCTACCAGGCCAGCCCGTCGCACATCGCCGAACGTCAGGTGCAGAAGGTCAAGGCATCCGGCTCCCGGCTGCTCGACCGGGTCCTCGGGTCCGCCGAGGACATGAAGGACGCAGCCGGCGAGAAGGTCGGCGCGGTGGGTGACGCCGTGTCCGACGTCCCGGACTCTGCTCGCCGCCGTACCCAGGGCAACCCCCTCGCTGCCGGCATGGTGGCGTTCGGGGTCGGGCTCCTGGTCTCCGCTGCCTTCCCCCCCTCGGAGAAGGAGCGGGAGCTGGCGAGCGACATCAAGGAGAAGGCACAGCCGCTCACGGACAAGGTCACGGAGGCCGCCAAGGACATGGCGAGCAACCTCTCCGAGCCCGCCGGCCAGGCCGTCGACTCCCTGAAGCAGTCCGCCACCGAGTCCGTGCAGAACGTGAAGGAGGAGGCGCAGGACGCCACCTCCGACGTCCGCGACGTCGCCCGCGACAACGTGTCCGACGTCAAGGACACGGCCCAGCAGGCCCGCTCCGGCAGCGGCTCGGGCATGGGTACGAGCAGCGGTGCCGGCAGCGGTACCGGCATGGGCACGGGCAGTAGCGGTACCGGTATGGGCACGGGCAGCGGTACTGGTATGGGCACCGGCACGGCGATGCCGCCCGACTGAGAGAGCGCCGCGCAGCACGACGAAGGGGACCGGGTCGAACCGGGTCCCCTTCGTCGTGCCCTCCGCTGATCGACGGAGGCTAGGCGCCCAGGTCGGAGAGCAGCTCGTCGAGCGACACCGACGCCACGGAGACCGACGCGTCGCCGATGCCGTACGGGATGAAGAGCCGGCCCCGATGGGAGATCGCGCCACACGAGAAGACAACGTTCGGCACGTACCCGCCGTGCGCCACCGGCGGCAGCAACGGCTCGTCCAGGCGGCCGATGACTCGTGTCGGGTCGTCGAGGTCCAGCAGAATCGCGCCCAGGCTGTACATGCGCATCACACCCACCCCGTGGATGATCACGAGCCAGCCCGACTCGGTCTCGATCGGCGGGCTGCCGTTGCCCACCTGCAGGATCTGCCAGGGGTCGGTCGGTGACTCGATGGCGACCGGGTCGCCCCAGCGGTAGCCGTCATCCGAGGAGGTGAGCCCGATCGTGATGCCGTCCGCTCGGCTCAGGGCGAGGTGCCTGCCACCCACCTTTCGTGGGAAGAGAGCCATCCCCTTGTTCCGTGCGCCCCGACCCGTGAGCGGGAACGAGGTGAACGTGAGGAGGTCGGGGCTGGTCAGGAGCCTGTTGCTGACGTTCATCCCGTCGTAGGCGGTGTAGCAGGCGCGGTACTCGACGCTGCCGTCGTCGTCGGTGAAGAGGGTGAACCGGGCGTCCTCCAGCCCCTGCCGTTCGTCCTCCGAGGTCGGCATGAGCACGCGCTGGTCGAGCGTGGTCGACTCGTCGAACGTGACGGTGTAGCCGGCCGCAGCCCAGCGGCGGAGCGTCTCCACGCGCAGGTGCGCCTCGGGATGCAGCAGGAGGTCGGGGGGCAGGTCGACCAGCACCTTCTCCACGTCCGTGCGATGGACCTCCGCCGGGACCGTCTGGAGGACAGCGAGCGTGAGCTCGTCCGGCTCCCGACCGGCTCGTACCAGTGCGTCGAACAGGGACCGCGGGACGGCCGTCAGGGTCATCGAACCGACGACGGGCGGCGCGAGCCGCTCCTCGAAGCGCCACCCCTCGTCGTCGACGATCGCCGCCGAGAACTGGAGGGCGGAGAGGTGGCCCTCGCCGATACCGCGGAGGGCCACCGCGACCCGGAGCTGCCCCTCGGCGAGACCACGCTGGTCAGGATGCGGCACGACCGCGGGGTTGCACAGCGCTGCACCCTCCACTGCGTACTCCAGGGTGAACGCGGCCCCGACGAGGAGGGTACGGGCCTCGCTGAGCTCCTCGTGCGGTTCCAGGAGCACCGCCGCGTTGGCGAGCAGCAGGGCCCGAAGGTCCGCGTGATGTGGGCCGAAGCCCTGCAGGACGGCGGGCAGCATCTCCGCCACCGTCTGCTCGTCCAGTCTTCGCAGACGATCCAGGAGGTCTCGGGCACGACCGACGTGCGGAGGCTCGGTACTGGGAAGGAACAGGCGACCGATCACCCGGGAAGGGTCGGGCCGGAGGTGCTGGTCGGTGTGTAGACGGACAGTGGCGGTCATGCCCTCGCTCCTAACCGATGTGCATGGAACACGGTCGAGACGGCGGCGAGCGTTGACTCGGCTCCGCGGTTCACGTTACGGCCGTCACTGGTCAGCCCGTCGTATCCCGCGCCAGTGTCGACGTCCATCATGGCGACGCGCCCGTCGTTCTCGCCGAGGAACCACGCGGCCGCCTCACCCACGAGGTCTCGCCACCGGGGATCGCCGGTGAGGTCGAACGCGGTGGCCGCGGCAGCCGAGAGCGAGGCCACTTCGATCGGCTGCTGGTCGAACCCTGGAGGCCCGTCGCCCGGTCCCCAGCCGCCCACAGGGACGATGGAGAGGTGCCCTGCCCGCCGCTGCAGGCTCGCGAGGAAGTCGAGCTGGTCCAGTCCTCGCTCGACGAGGTCGCCCCGTTCCAGGACATCTCCCGCCACAAGCAGCGCGTGGGGGACCGCCGCGTTGTCGTACGTGAGACGTGGCTCCGGCCAGCGCCAGGGCCCCGCCAGCCCGCTCACTGACTGGGGCGCCGCGAGAGAGGTCGCCGCGTCCACGACGAGGTCCCTGGACTCGGGCATCGTGCCGTACAGCGGGGCCGCCCCGAGGAGCGCGTACGCCGTGGCGCGGCGGTAGGGAGATCTCATCCTCAGCATGCGGTCGAGCGCCGAGCGGGCCTCCGGCTGACCCTTGCCCATGGCCACGTAGGCACCCAGCCCCCACAGCGCACGCCCCCACCAGTCCCCCAGGGAGGGGCGGTCCGTCCAGCGGCCGTCGGGACCCATGCGGTTGTGGCACTGGCCGTCCTCGGCGATGGCTGCGATGACGAAGCGAAGGTACACCTGACCCAGATCCGCGATCTCGTCACCGACCGAGGCTGCGAGTACGAGCCCGCGTGCCACGTCATCGGTGCAGTACCCCAGCTCGCGGCGGGGTTCGTCCCCGTTGGAGTGCTCGAACATCCCTCGCGCGTCGGTGAGACGCCTCAGGTGGTCGAACCGAGGTGCAGGCACTGCCCCCGTCACAGCACCGAGGAGCCGCCGCCGGCTGTCCGGCCGCTCTGCTCGGCAGGCGCCATCTCCAGGAGACGCTGCCCCAGCGAGGCGTACGTCCTCGCCACCGCGGGCCAGACCAGCTGTTCCGCCTGGACGCGCACGGCTCCCGTCATCGAGGCCGCCCAGCGAGGCTCTGTGAAGATCCTCCGGACCGCCTCCGCCATGGCCTCAGGATCGCGGTGCGGCACGGTGATCCCCGCGCCTCCCGAGAGCAGCTCGACAGCGTGGGGGAACCGGGTGGCGACGACCGGCCGGCCCGCTGCCACAGCCTCGATGAGGACTCCGGAGGTCACCTGCTCGTCGTTGTCGTACGGCAGGAGCACGACCGACGCACTCCCGATCAGCGCCGGCATGGTGGACGTCGGGCGGTACGACCCGTCGAACGTCAGAAGGTGCCCCACGCCGAGGTCCGACGCCAGTCCCCGCAGACCGTCGCGGTAGGACTCACCGTGCGACTCGACGACCTTGGGGTGCGTCTCTCCGGCGACGAGATACTCCGGTTCGGGATCGAGGTCACGGAGGTGCGACAAGGCGCGGACGCCCCATTCGATGCCCTTGCCGGGTCCGATCAGGCCCCACGTGAGGATGTGGTGCTTTCGCGCGGTGACGTTGTGCCGGGCGATGGCGGGTGAGACCCCGTGCGGTATGACGACGAGCTTCGAGGTGTCCAGCCAGTAGCCCTGCGCCAGCCTCGTTCGCGCCGCTTGGCTCATGACCACCACGGCGTCGGCCAACCCGCACACGCTCTCGAGGACGCGCCGTTGGCGTGCCGACGGCCGGGCCAGCACGGTGTGCAGGACGACGATGACGGGTACCTCCACCTGACGGAGGACGGAGAGGACCTCGTCGCCGTCAGCGCCACCATAGATGCCGTACTCATGCTGGACGATCACCACGTCCGCCTCGTTGAGCGCGTCCGCCGCACGCCGTTGGCTCAGGCGGTCGCCCGCGACGAGGTGGCCCACGACCTCCTCGTGGGGGGACTGGACCGGCGCTTCCACAGATCGCACGACGAAGACGCTGCACCCCGACAGGGTGCCAAGAGCGTCACCGAGGGCGTACGTGAACGTCGCCAGGCCGCACTGTGTGGGGGGGTAGGTGCTCAACAAGCCGAACTTCATGCTGTCCTCCAACGGTCCGGGGCGAATCCGGCATAGCGCCATCCACCTCCGTTGGGGGCCGAGTACCCCTTGCAGTGGCAGTGCCACGAACAGACGGGGGAATCCCGGACCCATCGGATGGATGGGAACCGCAGCACCCTCATTGTGCGCCTGATCGGAGGACCCCCGCTACCAGTCGAGCCTGGTCCAGGACGACGACAGGGGACCGGATCGCCCCGGTCCCCTGTCGTGGTACAGATTTTGCTTACTGGTCGAAGTACATCTCGAACTCGTGCGGGTGCGGGCGCATGCGGATCGCGTCGATGTCCGAACGCTTCATGTCGATCCAGGTCTCGA
>JACRAA010000216.1 GCA_016213595.1 Actinomycetota bacterium
AGGGCGGCAGCCGTCGCGGACGCCGCCGCCGCAACCGGGATCGCCAGAACCGCCGCCAGCGTCCGGGCCAGAGCGCTCCGATCGAGCGGTTCGACGCCGAGCCCACCGTGAACGAGGGCGACGTCGTCGTACCGATCCAGGGCATCCTAGACGTCCTGGACAACTACGCGTTCGTACGTACGAGCGGTTACCTCCCCGGCCAGAACGACGCGTACGTGTCCCTGAGCATGGTCCGTCGCTACGGCCTGCGTAAGGGAGATGTCGTCACCGGCTCCATCCGCCAGCCCCACGAGGGCGAGCGGAAGGAGAAGTTCAACCCGCTCGTCTCGCTCGACACCGTCAACGGCGGCGAGCCCGAGTCGGCGCGCAACCGGCCGGAGTTCTCGAAGCTCACGCCGCTGTACCCGCAGGAGCCCCTGCGCCTGGAGAACGCCACCTCCGGCATGATCGGGCGGATCATCGACCTGGTCTCGCCGATCGGCAAGGGCCAGCGTGGTCTGATCGTGTCGCCGCCGAAGGCCGGCAAGACGATGATCATGCAGGCGATCGCCAACGCGATCACGACGAACAACCCCGAGGTCCACCTCATGGTCGTGCTCGTCGACGAGCGTCCGGAAGAGGTCACAGACTTCCAGCGGACCGTCACCGGGGAGGTCGTCGCCTCGACGTTCGACCGGCCAGCCGACGACCACACGACGATCGCCGAGCTGGCGATCGAGCGGGCCAAGCGCCTCGTCGAGGCCGGCAAGGACGTCGTGGTGCTGCTCGACGGCATCACCCGCCTGGGCCGTGCGTACAACCTCGCCGCTCCGGCGTCGGGACGCATCCTGTCCGGTGGCGTCGACTCGGCCGCGCTGTACCCGCCGAAGCGGTTCTTCGGTGCTGCGCGCAACATCGAGAACGGCGGCTCGCTGACGATCCTGGCGACGGCCCTCATCGAGACCGGCTCCAAGATGGACGAGGTGATCTTCGAGGAGTTCAAGGGCACCGGCAACATGGAGCTCCGGCTTCGCCGCGACCTGGCCGACAAGAGGATCTTCCCGGCCATCGACGTCGACGCCTCAGGCACCCGTCGTGAGGAGCTCCTGCTGGGCCGCGAAGAGCTGGCGATCATCTGGAAGCTGCGGCGCGTGCTGTCCGGCATGGACAACACAGCGGCTCTCGAGATGCTGCTCAAGCAGCTGCGCAAGACGACGTCGAACCACGAGTTCCTCGTACAGATCTCGCGCACGACGACCAACTGACTCGGTCCGGTTTGGGAGCGGGGCCGACGTGAGGAATAATGGCTGGTCGGCTCCGGTTCACGCCCCGGACGGCTCTTCCGTCCATAGCCCGGCGACCCGGTCCGCGATATGAGGAGACACCAATGAAGCAGGGGATCCACCCCGACTACGTCGAGACGCAGGTTGTCTGCAGCTGCGGCAACACGTTCACGACGCGCTCGACCGCGAAGGGCGGGCAGATCCACACTGAGGTCTGCGCCGCGTGCCACCCGTTCTACACAGGCAAGCAGAAGATTCTCGACACCGGCGGCCGTGTCGCTCGGTTCGAGCGCCGCTACGCCAAGAAGAAGTAGCACCAGTCGTCCGAGCACCGGGGCGGGGGAAACCTCGCCCCGGTGTTTGCGCTTCTCAGACAGATAACGACAGGAGAGACCGATGGCCGAGGGGACGGACGCGCTCATCGCCGAGCACGCCCAGATCGAGCGGCGGCTGGCGGACCCGGCGACCCATGCCGACGCCGTGCTCGCGCGACGCCTCGGCCGGCGGTACGCGGAGCTGTCACCCATCGTCGCCGCGCTGGCCGAGCACGAGCGGCTCGTGGGCGACCTGGAGACGGCCAGGGAGCTCGCCGCTGAGGACCGCTTCTTCGAGCCGGAGGTGGCCACTCTCGCGGCCCAGGTGAGCGCCTCGACGGAGAAGCTCACCCGCCTGCTCGCGCCCCGCGACCCGCATGACAGCGCCGACGCCATCATCGAGATCAAGTCGGGCGAGGGCGGCGAGGAGTCGGCCCTGTTCGCGGGCGACCTCGTCAAGATGTACAGCCGGTACGCGGAGGGCCGCGGCTGGAAGGTCGAGGTGCTCGACAGCCAGGAGACAGACCTCGGGGGCTACAAGTCGATCGCGATGACGGTCAAGGCCCCCTCGACGTCCAACCCCGACTCCATGCCGTACGGCGTCCTCAAGTTCGAGGGCGGGGTGCATCGGGTGCAGCGGGTCCCGGTCACCGAGTCCCAGGGCCGGATCCACACCTCCGCCGCCGGTGTGCTCGTCATGCCGGACATCGACGACGACACCGAGGTCCAGATCGACGAGAACGACCTGAGGGTCGACGTGTACCGCTCGTCCGGGCCCGGGGGGCAGGGGGTCAACACCACGGACTCCGCCGTCCGGATCACCCACCTGCCGACCGGCACCGTCGTGTCGTGCCAGAACGAGCGGTCGCAGCTCCAGAACAAGGAGACGGCCATGCGCATGCTGCGCGCCCGTCTCGTGGCCCTGGCCGAGGAGGAGGCCGCGACCGCGGCCTCGGCGGCCCGGAAGTCGCAGGTCCGTACGGTCGACCGGTCGGAGCGGATCCGTACGTACAACTTCCCGGAGAACCGGATCGCGGACCACCGGATCGGGTTCAAGGCGCACAACCTCGACCTCGTCCTCAACGGTGAGCTGCAGCCGCTGTTGGACGCACTGCACGAGGCGGACCTCGCGGACCGGTTGCAGCACGTCGGCGAGGCCTGAGGTGGTCTTGGCGGCCGGTGCCGCTGTACGGAGGGCCGCACAAGCCCTCGCGGCGTCCGGCTCTGCCTCGCCGGAGGCCGAGGCCCGCACGCTCGTCGCGCACGTCGCGCACATCGAGCTGGGTCGCCTCCCGCTCGCCGGCCCCCTCGACGACGACACGCTGACCGCTCTCGACCTCGCCGTCGCGCGTCGACTCTCGGGGGAGCCCGTGCAGCACATCACCGGGGTCGCCCATTTCCGGACGACCAGCCTGTGCGTGGGTCCGGGGGTGTTCGTGCCGCGGCCCGAGACGGAGACGATGGTCGGCTGGTGCCTCGAGCAGGCGTCGCCGGGCTGGCGGGTCGTGGAGCTCTGCGCCGGCTCGGGGGCGATCAGCAGGTCGCTCTGGCTCGAAGGGCCCGGACTGGCGCAGTGGGCGCTGGAGCTCTCGCCGGAGGCCGTCCCGTACCTGAGGACCAACCTCGAGGGAACGAATGTCGACGTCGTCGAGAGCGACATGGCCGACGGCCTCTCCGAGCTCGACGGCACGGTCGACCTCGTGGTGGTCAACCCTCCGTACGTCCCGCTCGACGCCTGGGAGAGCGTCCCTGCCGACGTCCGCGACCACGACCCGGGGCTCGCCCTCTTCTCAGGGGCTGACGGTCTGGACGCCCTGCGGGTGGTGGCCCGCGTCGCCGCCCGTCTCCTGCGCCCCGGCGGCCTGCTCGCCGCCGAGCACGCGGAGGTGCAGCACACCGACGTCGTGGACCTGTACGCGCGGGACGGGCGGTACGACACCGTGCGGGACCACCGCGACCTCACCGGGCGTTGGCGCTTCGTGACCGCGCGTCGCCTGGGCTGACGCCGCGTCGTCATTCGTCCCCGCGCGGGCGGGCTGGCAGGATGAGCGGGTGACCGAGTCCAGCGACGAGACGCGACCCCTCGAGAACCCCCCTGCCGGTGTGGCCGAGCCGGAGCCCGGCACTGAGCCCGAGCCCGCCCCGGAGCCCGAGTCCAGGACAGAGCCCGAGCCCATCACCGAGCCCGAGCCCGAGCCCGAGCCGGAACCTGAGCCTGAGCCGGAGCGCGAGCCCGTCGTGGTCAGCGCCGAGGACCTTCCCGCCGCGGTCGAGAGCGTTCGGACCGCGATCCGCGCCGGTGAGAGTGTGGTCTTCCCCACCGACACGGTGTACGGGATCGCCGCCGACCCGTTCTCACCCCAAGCCGTCCAGGGGCTGCTCGACGCCAAGCACCGCGGCCGCGACATGCCGCCACCGGTCCTCATCGGCGACGCGGAGGTGCTCGAGGCGTACACGCGTGACGTGCCCGCCGCTGCTCGTCTGCTCGCGAACCGCTACTGGCCCGGTCCGCTCACGCTGATCCTCACAGCCCAGTCGAGCCTGGGGATGGACCTCGGCGAGACGCAGGGCAGCATCGGTGTCCGGGTGCCCGACCACGACGTCGCCCGCACGCTCCTGCGGGCCACCGGCCCCCTCGCCGTGTCCAGCGCCAACATCAGCGGGGAGCCGGCAGCCACGGATGCGACGGAGGCCCGCCGACAGCTCGGAGGCTCTGTCGCGGTGTACGTCGACGGCGGCCCGACCCCCGGTCCCACCCCCTCGACGATCGTCGACTTCGCGGCCAACCTGGCCGGGCGCGTGCTGCGGGTCGGGGCGATCCCCCTCGACGAGCTCCGCAAGCTCCTGCCGGGCCTCGAGGGACCGGAGCCGGAGCCCGAGCCGGAGCCGGAGACGCCCGTGGCCGAGGGGTCGGCAGGGGCGGACGGCACAACGCCGGAGGGCGAGACGGCAGCGGAGCCCTCGGCAGCCGCCACGGAGGCTGCGCCCCTCGACCCCTCGACGGCGCCCGAGCCGACGACGCACACCGCCACCGCTCCCGATGCGGCGCATCCTGAGGAGACGAGCCACTAGGTGCGCGAGTACGTCCTCGTCCTGCTCATCGCCCTCGCGGCGACGTACCTGTCCGCGCCCATGTGCCGCAGCCTGGCGCTGCGCCTCGGTGCCGTGGCGACGGTGCGGGACCGTGACGTACATGCGCGGCCGGTCCCGTACTTCGGTGGGGTGGCGATGCTCATCGGCGTGTTCGTGGCCTTCTTCTGCGCCTCCCACCTGCCGTTCCTCGGCCGGCACTCCTCGGTGACGAGCGACTCCCTCGCGGTGCTCGGGGCGGCCACGGTGATCAGCATCGTGGGCGTCGTCGACGACCTCATCGACCTTCCTGCGCTCGCCAAGGCTGCCGGCCAGGTGCTCGCGGCGGGCGTCGCCGTGCTCGGGGGAGTGACCGTGCTGTGGATCCCGCTCCCCGGCCGTCTGCTGTCCCTGGACCAGGGGACCGGCATCGCCGTCACGGTGGTCGTCATCTTCATCTGCGCGAACGCCATCAACTTCGTCGACGGGCTCGACGGCCTGGCCGCGGGTGTGGTCGCCATCGGGTCCCTGGCGTTCGCCGCGTACGCGTACATCCTCACGGTCGAGCACGACCTCGTCCGAGCGACGACGGCCAGCCTGGTCACGGTCGTGGCCGCGGGCGTGTGCCTCGGCTTCCTGGTGCACAACTTCTTCCCGGCGCGGATGTTCATGGGCGATGCCGGTGCCATGCTGCTGGGCGTCCTGCTCGCGACCTCCACGGTGAGCCTCAGCGGCCAGCTGGACCCGGCCGCCCTGACCGGTACGGGAGGCCTGCTCGCCGCATACCTGCCCATCGTCCTGCCGCTCGCCGTGCTCGCACTGCCCGTCCTCGACCTGGTGCTCGCGTATGTCCGGCGGACCATCGCGGGGACCTGGTGGTTCCGTCCCGACAAGAAGCACCTGCACCACCGGCTGCTGCAGCTGGGCCACTCCCAGACACGGGCGGTGCTGCTGATGTACCTGTGGACCTCCCTGCTCTCCTTCGGTGCGATCGCCATCGGCTTCATGGACAACAACTGGTGGATCGCGGCGGTCATCGCCGGGCTGGTCGGCGTCGCCGTCCTGCTGACGGCCGTGCCGCGGCGTCGCGCCGCGATGGCTGCCCGCTCGAGCGGCACCTCGCAGCGGCCATGACGACGTCCGTGAACCGGGCCCGGGCGACCCGTCTCTTCATCGGCGGTCTCGTGGGCTGGCACGCGTCGCTGGTGCCGGCAGGCGTCGTGGGTGCCGTCCTGGGCGGCGTCACCGGCCTCCTCAGCGCACTTGTCGGAGCCGCGCTGGCCGTCGCGTACTACGCCATCGGCCAGGGCGTCCAGATGCAGTACGCCGACGCGCCGCCCCGAACGATCCGTGCGGCCAGCGTGGCGTCGTACGTCGTCCGGGTCAGCCTGCTGGGCCTGGTGCTGTGGGCAAGCCTCACCTGGCCAGGGGTGATGTCGGCACTGGACGCTCGCGGACTGTTCGCGGGCATCGTGTCAGGGGTCCTCGGATGGCTCGCCGGACTGGTCGTCGCGTTCCGCAGGCTGCGGGTCACGGCCTTCGATCCGGACGCTTGAGCGCGATATGACCGACCCTGCCAGGGCTGCTAGGCTCGCCGTGCCATGAGCGAACGACGAGGTGAAGCCGGCGATGGCTACGCTGCGCTGAGTTACATCTTGGCGGGTCCGATGCTCTACGGAGGGCTCGGCTGGCTGGGGGACCATCTGTTGGGTACGGTGCTCTTCCTGCCCCTGGGGGTGGTCGGCGGACTCGCGCTGAGCATCTTCGTCATCTACAAGCGGTTCGGCACTCCCGAACGGACCCCCGGACACACGAACTGACGAAAGGGACACGGTGACTCCACAAG